>JBIJBH010000101.1:0-9499 GCA_044345315.1 Lysobacteraceae bacterium | reverse complement strand
TCTGCCGCCGGCGGCGTTCGCGCGGGTCGAATGGCTGCAGACCCCGATCCCGTCGCGCTGGAACGGCGTGGTGTTCGCGAACGAGGTGATCGACGCGCTGCCCACCTCTCGCTTCGCGATTCTCGACGGCGAAGTGTTCGAGGAGCATGTGGCGCCGAATGGCGCCGGCGGTTTCGCGCGCGTGGATCGTCCGGCCGACGCGCTGCTGGCGGCCGCGGTGCGCCATGTCGAACGCCAGTGCGAGCGGCCGTTCCGCGACGGTTATCGCTCGGAAGTGCTGCCGCAGTTGCCCTACTGGCTGCAGGCGGTGATCGGCGGCCTCGATGCCGGCGCGCTGCTGCTGGTCGATTACGGCTATCCGCGTCGTGAGTACTACGACCCTCGGCGCGAGGACGGCACCCTGCGCGCGTTTCATCGTCACCGCATGGTCGACAGCGTGTTCGCCCGGGTCGGGCTGCAGGACGTCACCGTGTCGGTGGATTTCACCGCGCTGGCCGAAGCCGGCACCGGCGCCGGCTTCGAATTCGCGGGCTATTGCTCGCAGGCCAGCTTCCTGATCGGCAACGGCCTGGAGCAGCGCCTCGCCGAGCACGAACGGCACGCCGCCGACGAGGCCGCGCGTTATGCGCTGCGCCAGCAGGCGAAGAAGCTGACCCTGCCCGGCGAGATGGGCGAACGTTTCCAGGCGATCGGCTTCGCGCGCCGCACCAGCCTCGCCCACGCTTTCCTTGCCGGCGATCTGAGTTTCAGGCTGTGAGCCCGCGCATGCCCGGCTATCGTTTCGGACGTTCGCTCAAACCGTTCCGCAGGCCCGCGCTGTGGGCCGCGCTGTGGTGCGCGGCGGTGGCCACCACCGTGATCGGCTCGCTGCTGCCGTCGCCGGATCTGGGGACCTTGCCGTCGGGCAGCGACAAGCTCCAGCATTTCTTCGTGTATGCGCTGCTCGCCGCCGGCGCGGTGCAGTTGTATCCGCGCTGGCCGTCGCTGCTGAGCGTCGGCGTCGCCCTGGTGCTGATGGGCATCGGCCTGGAATACGCGCAGGGCGCCTTCACCGCCGACCGGATGATGGACCGGATGGATGCGCTGGCGAATACGCTCGGCGTGATCGCCGGGCTCGGGCTGCAGCTCACGCCGTGGCGCGATCTGCTGCTGCATTTCGATCGCCGGTAGAGCGGCTTTCAAGCCGCTGCTCACTGCACGAACGAAAGCAGCGGCCTGAAGGCCGCTCTACCGATCATGATCTCTAGACCGCAGCGCGCGCGGCGGCGATCGCCGCGATCCGCGCCCGCCGCAGCGCTTCGCCGATCGCCGGGCCGTCCATGCCGTCGCGGGCCACATCGGCGCCGCGCACCGCCATCGCCGCGGCGTGCAGACGCACGAGTTCCCCGCCCTGCGGATAAGGCGATTCGGCCTGCCCGCCGCGACCGCGCTTGTCGGCTTCGCAGACCTTCGCCAGCAGCGCGATCCGCTGCGGCTGGCGGAAGCCGTCGTTGCGCGCGATCAGATCGTGCACGCTGGCGCTGCGCAGTTCGGCCAGGCGATGCACGTTGAGGTGTTCGCGGCAGGCAGCGAGGGCCAGATCGCGATGCGCCAGCGGTACTTTCAGCCGCCGGCACACCGCGCGCACCGGGTCCAGTCCGCGCTGCTCGTGCAGCAGATGCTTCGGCAGTTCGTCTTCCGGCGTCAGCGCCTTGCCCAGATCGTGGACCAGCGCGGCGAAGCCGATCAGATCGTCGCCGGGCGCGATCCGTGCCGCCATGTCGCAGACCATTTCGATGTGGACGCCGGTATCGACCTCGGGATGGAACTCGGCGCGCTGCGGTACGCCGTAGAGCGCATCGACCTCGGGCAGGACCACGGCCAGCGCACCGCAGTCGCGCAGCGTGCGCAGGAAGGCCGACGGCCTGGCCGCGCGCAGCGCGCCGAGCAGTTCCTTCCACACCCGCTCGGCGGTCAGATCGGCCAACTCGCCGGCCGCGACCATGTCGCGCATCAACGCGATCGTCTCCGGCGCGACCGTGAACCCCTGCGCGGCGAAGCGCGCCATGAACCGTGCCGCGCGCAGCACCCGCAGCGGGTCCTCGACGAAGGCGGGACCGACATGGCGCAGCACGCGGGCGTCGAGATCGCGCGCGCCGCCGTAGGGGTCGACCAGGGTGCCGTCCGCAGCCTCGGCGATCGCGTTGACGGTGAAATCGCGGCGGCCGAGATCGTCTTCCAGCGTCACCTCGGGCGAGGCGTGGACGACGAAGCCGCGATGGCCGCGCGCGGACTTGCGCTCGGTGCGCGCCAGCGCGTATTCCTCGCCGGTGTCGGGATGCAGGAACACCGGGAAATCCTTGCCCACCGGTTTGAAGCCGGCGGACAGCATCGATTCCGGGGTTTCGCCGACGACCACGTAGTCGCGGTCGCCGCAGGGCAGGCCGAGCAGTCTGTCGCGGACCGCGCCGCCGACGAGGTAGGTGTTCATTTCAGGATTGTAGAGCGTAGGGCGGGTCTTGACCCGCCATCATGGCGTCGCTGATCGCTTCCGACGACGATCATCGCGGTTTCGCTCACGGCAACCATCATTCGACGCGCAGCAATGGCGGGTCAAGACCCGCCCTACGGGATTCCCGCGTTTGTCGTCGGGTCACTTCGGCGCATGCTGCGCCAGCAGCGCGATGATGTGCTGGGCGCCGGAATTGCGGCCCAGATGCACCTCGATCGGCGCCGGCTGACCGGACAGCCAGATCCGCAGTTCCGCCTCCAGATCGAAATGGCCCGCGGTCTCCAGCGAGAACATCGTGATCGCGCGGTACGGGATGCTGCGGTATTCGGTCTTCTTCGCGGTCACGCCCTGCTTGTTGACCAGGATCATGCGCCGGTCGGTGAACACGATCAGATCGCGGATCGTCGAGAACGCGCGCTGCAGCGGTTCGCCCGGCGCGAGCAGCGGAGCGAATTCCTCTTCGAGTTTCTCCACCGGCTTCTCGCCGGCATGGCCCAGCAGGGCGTCGAGCAGTCCCATGGCGGTGTCCTCAGGATCCGAAAAAGAAGGAAGCGATGCGCACGACAGCGATCGTGGGAGCGATCATGCGCCCAGAATCTCCGGCAGCTTCGCGCGCACGTCGGTCGGCGCGATGCTCAGCTTCGGCAGGCCGTTGTCGGCGCTGACCGAATCGCGCTGCAGCGAGCGCCAGTTGTCGCGACTGATCGGCTTGCCCGGCAAGTGCTCGCCGACCTCGGCCTGCAGCCGGCCGAACAGGTCGGGCAGCGGCAGCACGAAGCGCGACCAGCCTTTCGTTTTCGCGGTCAGATGCACGATCTCGCCGAGGGTCATGACCTTCGGGCCGACGAGGTCGTAACTGCGGCCGATGGTCGCATCGTCGACCAGCGACCGCGCGAAGGCCGCGGCGACATCGCCCACCCACACCGGCTGGAAGCGCGCGTCGGCGCGGCCCAGCGGCAACCCGGGTGCGAAACGCAGCAACTGCGCGAAGCGGCAGAACAGGCCGTCGCCGGGGCCGGCGATCACCGAAGGGCGCAGCAGCGTCCAGTCGAGCCCGGACGCGCGCACCAGGGTTTCGGCTTCGCCGCGGGCCTTGAGGTAATGGCTCTCGCCGTCGCCGGCATGCAGCGCGCTCATCTGCAGCAGTCGGCGCACGCCGGTGTCGCGCATCGCGGCGAGGACGCTCTCGGCCAGTTCGACATAGACCTTGCGGAAGCCGCGGCCGTCGTCGCCGCGTTCGTTGAGGATGCCGACCAGATTGATCACCGCATCGCAGCCGGCGAAGGCTTCGCGCAGGAAGCCGGCGGCGTACACATCGCCGACGAGGTGTTCCGCAGCCGACGGCGTGCGTGCGCGGGTGTCGTCGCTGCGCGAGAGCACGCGCACGCGATGGCCGTCGGCGAGCAGCCGCGCGACCAGCGCACGACCGACGAAGCCGCTGCCGCCGAGGATCGCAATCGTGCGGCTCATCGCGAACTCCTCCGCGCCGGCGGATTCGCCGGGCCGCCGGCCGGCGCCGCTTCTGGCGCCGGGCACACGAACGCCTTGCGCGTGTCGACCATGCGTCCGGCGAGGCGGTCGGTGATCGGCATCGCGCGGCCGTTGAGCCGCCAGTCGTAGATCACGCTGAAGGCGAGAATCCGCGCGACGTAATCGCGGGTTTCCTTGTAGCTGATGGTCTCGATCCAGAAATCCGCGTCCATGCCCGGGCGCTGCGACTGCCAGCGCGCGACCGGCGCGGGGCCGGCGTTGTAGGCGGCGATCGCGACGTAGGTCATGCCGTACTTGTCTTCCAGTTCGCGCAGATACGCGGTGCCGAGCTGGATGTTGAATTCGGGCTCGTACAGGCTGTCGCCGCCGCGCCAGGGCAGGCCGAGACGCTTCGCGATGCCGGCGCCGGTGCTCGGCAGCACCTGCATCAGGCCGCGCGCGTCGGCGTGCGAGCGCGCCTTCGGATTGAACACGCTTTCGGCGCGGATTTCGGCCGCGACCCAGGTCGGGTCGAGGCGGTGCTTCGCGGCCTCGCGGCGGATCACCGCATCGTGATGCAGCGGGAAGCGCAGTTCGTACAGCCGCAGTTCCTCGGGGAAGGACTTGCCGCCGACGTTGACCAGACCGAACACGCCGCGGTCGAACCAGCCGTTGTCCTGGGCGATGCCGACCGCGATCCGGCGCTGTTCCGGCGTGAATCGCGACAGCGCGTCGTTCCATTCGCGCTCGGCCCAGCCGCCGCGCTCCAGCCGGTACAGCAGCATCGCGCGCACCATCGACGGATCGCGCGCGACCGCGCTGCGCTCCGCGGCGGGGACCTCGAGCGTCCACGGACACAGCGCGTAGGGCGCGCCGATCCGGTCGGCGGCGAGGAAGCCGTGGAATTCCGGCTTGGTCGCGGCATCGCGGTAGAGGATCGCGGCATTCGCCTTGTCGCCGGCCATCTCCAGCAGCCGCGCTTCGAAATAGCGCCAGCGCGAGTCGCGGCGCATCTTCCGTCCGGGCTCGGTGTCGCCCATCTTGCGGATCGCCGCCAGCGCGGCGTTCCAGTCCGAACGCGCCAGCGCTTCGCGCACCCGCCATTCGTGCAGTTTGTCGTCGTAGGCGACATCGGGCACTGCGGCCAGCCGGCGCGCGGACTCCGGACCGTAGGAGGCCACCGTCCACAGCGCGGCCTGATACAGCACGCGCCCGCGCTCGACATCGTTCATGCCCAGCGCGGCTGCGAAGCGCGGCAACCGCGCTTCGGCGGACGCCGGATTCGCCTTGGCGAGGCGTGCCAGCCCGTGCGAGGCGACCAGCCGGCTGCGGGCGGTCTTCGGCCAGCCCAGCGCGCGGTCGTGCGGGGCGTCGACGAACGCGGCGTAATCGTTGGCGAGCGCGAATTCCTCCGCCGGCAGCCCGCGCGCGGCGGCGCGCATCACGCCAGGCTGCCATTCGGCGGCGGCCTTCTCGATCCGCTCCCAGCGCAGGGCCGGCTGCAGCCCGCCGCGCACCGCCAGCACCGACATCGGCGCATCGCATTCGCCGGGCAGCGAGCGTCCGGTACCGCGCCACAGCGCCTGCGCATCGGCGGTCCAGTCCGCGTCGGTCGCGCCCAGGGCCTGTCGCGCGTTCAACTCGGCGCAGCGCAGGGCGGTGCTCTTCACGGAGGACGACCATGCGGCGCGGAAGGACGGCCAGTCCTCGCGCCCGGCGAGCACCCCGAGCCACTGCTCGCGGAAGGCCTCGGCCACGGGCTGGCCGCGGTAGCGGTTGAGGAAAGCCTGCCCGGCCTCGGCCGAGAGCCCGTCGAGGTTGCGCCGCAGCGCGGCGAACTCGACCCAGCCGGCCAGCGGGTGCTCGGCCGGCAGCGGCAGGCGGTCGGGAGCGCCGCGTTCGGCCGCTTCCAGGGCCACGCGGGCCCGGGCGAGCGCAGAGGAATCGGACTGGGCGCGGCAGGCCGCAGGCAGCAGGGCGGCGAGCAGAGCGGCCGCGAAGATCTGGGGAGAGATGCGCATGCCGGGGACTATAGCCCAGCCGTCGGGGGGCTTCGGCGACCGTCGCTGAACCTCGCAGTGAAGTGTCCATGACCCCCGGCACCTTGCCGTGGCTTCACAATTTGTTTACAAATCGCCGATACCGCCCACGGAGGGGGACGTCGGCGGTTGCGAGCGCCACAACCCGACGAAAACGAATGGAGAGAACGTAATGAGCAAGCTGCGCCGTAATCGCCTGACGGCCGCTGTCCATCTGTCGCTGCTCCTCGCGCTGCCCGGCATCGCCGCGGCGCAGGATGCCCCGCAGGAGGAAAGCACCCTCGACACCATCAGTGTCACCGGTTCCCGCATCAAACAGACCAACGCGGTCACCGCCCAGCCGGTGTACGTGCTGGACCGCGCCAAGATCGAGGAAAGCGGCGTCGCCAGCGTCGGCGAGCTGCTGCAGCAGCTCACCGCCAGCGGCAAGGCGCTGAACGCCAAGTTCAACTCCTCCGGCAACTTCGGCTATCCGCCCGACGGCGGCGGCATCGGCGCCGGTTCGGCCCAGGTCGACCTGCGCAACCTCGGCTCGCAGCGCGTGCTGGTGCTGGTCGACGGCATCCGCTGGGTCAACGAATCCTCGGCCTCCGGCGTCAGCGGCAGCGCCGACCTCAACACCATCCCGCTGGCGATCATCGAGCGCGTGGAAGTGCTGGAAGACGGCGCCTCCGCGATCTACGGCTCCGACGCCATCGCCGGCGTGGTCAACATCATCACCCGCCGCGACTTCAAGGGCGCCGAGCTGCACACCTACTACGGCGAATACAGCCGCGGCGGCGAAACCACCGAAGCCTCGTTCACCTTCGGCACCGGCGGCGACGCCTGGACCGCGGTGCTCGGCGCCAGCTACTACGATCAGGACGAGATCAGCTCCGGCGCGTGGGGGCAGTCCTCGCAGTGCGTGCCCGGCGCCGGCAACGGCGCCTGCAGCTCCGGCACCCCGCAGGGCCGCTTCGTCTTCCGCGACCCCAGCGGCACGCCGAGCTACAACATCACGCTGAATCCGGGCACCACCACGCCGGTGTTCGTGCCGGGCAATCCGAACGGCGGCACTTACAACGTCTTCGACGCGTCCGATCGCTTCAACTACGCGCCGTTCAACCTGCTGCTGACCCCGAACGAGCGCAAGTCGCTGTTCGCCAGCGTCAACATCGACATCACCGACAATACCCGGCTGCACTTCAAGGGCCTGTTCAACAACCGCCAGTCGAAGAATCAGGCCGCGCCCGAGCCGATCTTCGTCGGTCCGGGTGCGGGCACCGGCGGCATCGCCGACGGGATCTCGATCCCGGCCAATCATCCGTTCAACCCGTTCGGCTTCGCGCTCAACTCGGGGCCCGGCGGCAATCTCGTGCTGATCGGGCGGCGTCCGCTCGAAGTCGGCCCGCGCGTGTTCGAGCAGAACGTCGACACCTGGTATTTCAACGTCGGCATGGAAGGGTTGATCGATCTGGGTCAGCGCACCTTCGGCTGGGACGTGAATTACGTGCACAGCCGCAACTCGGCGACCCAGCGGTTCACCAACGGCTACAACATCAACAACGTGCGTATCGCGCTCGGCGATCCCGCGGTGTGCGCCGCCACCCCGGGATGCGTGCCGCTCGACATCTTCGGCGGCCAGGGACGTCCGTTCACGCAGTCGATGATCAACTGGATCCGCACCAACCAGCGCGACGCCAGCACCCAGGTGCTCGACATCTTCTCGGCGAACATCACCGGCGATCTGTTCGACATCGGCGATCGCAGCGCCGGTTTCGCGGCGGGCATCGAGTACCGCAACTACGAGGGCGATTTCGATCCGGATCCGTTGCGCCGGATCCGCCATTCGCAGGACTCCTTCGCGCAGCCGGTGTCGGCCGAATACGACGTCACCGAGGTGTACGGCGAGTTCAACTTCCCGGTGCTCGCGACCCTGGACCTCACCGCGGCCCTGCGCTGGTCCGACTACTCGACCTTCGGCAGCGCCACCACCGGCAAGGTCGGCTTCCGCTGGCAGCCGATCGAGGATCTGGTGTTCCGCGGTACCTACTCGCAGGGTTTCCGCGCGCCCAATCTCGGCGAACTCTATGGTCTGACCCAGTTCGGCGCGACCCTGGTCGATATCTGCGGCCCGACGCGCAGCGGTCCGTCCGCGCCGTACGTGGTCGACGACTCCGACGGCCTCAACACCACGCCGCTGGAAACGGCCTGCCGCTCGGCCGGCGTGCCCAACCAGTTCGAGCAGGCGAACACCCAGATCACCACCTTCACCGGCGGCAACGCCGATCTCGAGCCCGAAGAGTCCGACAGCTGGACGGTCGGCGTGGTCTACAGCCCCGGCTGGGCCGAAGACACCGCCTGGTCGCGCAAGCTCGACATCGAGCTGGGTTATTACGATCACGAGATCGAAGGTGCGATCCAGCCGCGCGATCTGCAGTCGCTGCTCAATCTCTGCTACAACACCGGCGCGACGAACCCCACCTTCTGCTCGCCGTTCACCCGCCAGACCAACGGCAACCTGCGTCCGCCGAGCAACTTCCTGCAGAACTTCGGCCAGGTGAGCACCTCCGGCGCGGACCTGAAGCTCAACTGGGTCGGTCCTGACTGGGGCGTGGGCACTCTCACCGCGTCGCTGCAGACGACCTGGGTGCGCGAATACGACGCGGTGGACGGTTTCGGCATCGTTTCGACCCGCAGGGTCGGCGTCGAAACCAACAACGGCGCGATTCCCGAGTACCAGACCAACATGCAGTTGGGCTGGAGCAAGGGCGATCTTTCGCTCAACTACGGCCTCCGCTACATCGATTCGGTCGAGGAGGATTGCCGCAACTCGGTCGCTGCCGCATTCGCGAGCATCATCCCCGGTTGCATGAACCCGAACCGGATCAACAAGCTCGGCGCGGTGACCTACCACGACGTGCAGTTCTCGTGGAAGGATGCGTTCGCGATGGAGGGCCTCAAGCTGTCGTTCGGCGGCAACAACGTGTTCGGCAAGGAACCGCCGATCTGCGTGACCTGCTCGCTCAACGGCTACGACGCCGCCACCTACGATCTGCCCGGTGCGTTCTGGTACCTCAGCGCCGATTACCGGTTCTGATCGCCAGGGCTCGTGCGTGAACGGAAACGGCCGGGGCGACCCGGCCGTGTTCTTTAGCGGCCCACCATTAGCGGGCCACGTGGATCCCGCCCTCCTGAAGGTGGCGGCGCGTTTGCCCCGTGCCGCGAGCGCCCGGTCCGCCGGTCCCCGGCTCGCGGCGCTTCCCGCACGCGGACCCGGCCACTCCCCCCTTGAAACCCCCGCAGCCCACCCCATATCCCGGCCGTCCCGGCGTGCCGGGGTTGTTTTGCCCGCGGTTTTGGCACTCTCCTCGGGGGACTGCTAGAATCGCCGGCCTTTTCTCCACAAATCAACCACTTGCGAGGGTTACATGAATCTCAAGCCGCTTTACGACCGTGTGATCGTCAAGCCGATCGAAGCCGAAGAAACCACCGTCGGCGGGATCATCATCCCGGACGC
>JBIJBH010000100.1:0-9544 GCA_044345315.1 Lysobacteraceae bacterium | reverse complement strand
CGGCCACGCCGACGCCGCGCACGCGGCGATCCGTGCGTATGTGCTCGAATACGCCGAACTGCTGCTGTTCCTGCTGGTGGCGATGACCTACGTCAACGCGATGAGCGAACGCAATCTGTTCGAGGCGCTGCGGGTCTGGCTGCTGCAGCGCGGGCTCGGCTATCGCGGCCTGTTCTGGGTCACCGGCGCGATCGCGTTCATGCTGTCGCCGGTGCTCGACAATCTCACCACCGCGCTGGTGATGTGCGCGGTGGTGCTGGCGGTGGGCCGCGAAAACAGCCGTTTCGTATCGATGTCCTGCATCAACATCGTGGTCGCGGCCAACGCCGGCGGCGCGTTCAGTCCGTTCGGCGACATCACCACGCTGATGGTCTGGCAGAGCGGCAAGGTCGGGTTCTGGGCGTTCTTCGCGCTGTTCCTGCCGGCGCTGGCGAACTGGCTGGTGCCGGCGGCCTGCATGCACTTCGGCGTGCCCCAGGGCGCGCCCGCGCCGGCGGTGGAGCGGGTGCGGATCAAGCGCGGCGGCCCGGCCATCGTCGCGCTGTTCGCACTGACCATCGTGCTGGCGGTGTGCTTCCACAATTTCCTGCATCTGCCCCCGTTCCTCGGCATGGTCGCGGGACTTGCGCTGCTCAAGCTCTACGGCTGGCACCTGACGCGCACCGCGCGCCGCGCGGAGTCCGCCGATTTCGAGCGTCAGGGCGCGCCGGGCGATGTCGACGCCTTCGACAGCTACGAACAGGTCGCGCGCGCCGAGTGGGACACGCTGCTGTTCTTCTTCGGCGTGATCCTGTGCGTCGGCGCGCTCGGCTACTGCGGCTATCTGGCGCTGGGTTCGGAACTGTTCTACGGCCGGCTCGGTCCGACCACCGCCAACATCCTGATCGGGCTGATGTCCGCGGTGCTGGACAACATCCCGATGATGGTCGCGGTGCTGCAGATGAATCCGGACATGAGCACCGGGCAATGGCTGCTGGTGACGCTCACCGCCGGCGTCGGCGGGAGTCTCCTGTCGATCGGCTCCGCCGCCGGCGTCGCGCTGATGGGCCAAGCCCGCGGCCAGTACACCTTCTTCAGCCATCTGCGCTGGACCTGGGCGGTCGCGCTGGGCTACGCCGCCGGCGTCGGCGTGCACCTGCTCGTCAACGGCCGGTACTTCTGATGCGCGGCGCGCTGCAGTTCGCCGCTGTGCGGGGAACAGCGAATCCCCCCTGCCCCCCTTTTGCAAAGGGGGGGGGATGTCGCGATCGGAAAGGTAGTGCGCAGCTGAATCGCAATCTGCACGAAAAGCGATGCAGACCGGCAGATCGCAATCGCAATGAATTCGCTGTTGTTTTCCCCCCTTTGCAAAAGGGGGGCAGGGGGGATTCGCTGTTGCCGTTGATTTCGCTGTGTCGCGAAGGCGGGCGCCCGCAATGAAGACCGCGCTCGTCTTCGGCGCCAGCGGGCAGATCGGGCGGCCGTTGCTCGATCATCTGCGCGATCACGGCTGGCGGATCTACGCGGTCTCGCGCACGCCGCAGGCGGAGCAGCCGGGTCTGGTCTGGCTGCAGGGCGATCTGTCCGGGGTCGATGCGCTGCCGCCGCATCCGGAGGCGATCTTCAGCTGCGGCCCGCTCGATCTGTTCGCGCAGTGGTATGCGCGCGAAGGCGCGCGCGCGCCGCGGGTGATCGCATTCGGCTCGACCAGCATCGAGGTCAAGCGCGGTTCCGCCGACGGCGACGAACGCGCGCTGGCGGCGCGGCTGCGCGAAGGCGAGCAGCGCCTGTTCGAGGCCGCCGCCGCGCGCGCCGCCGCGGTCACGGTGCTGCGCCCGACCCTGATCTACGGGAGCGGCCGCGACCGCAGCCTGAGCCGGATCGCCGACGTCGCGCGACGCTTCGGTCGCGTGGTGCTGCCGCGCGGCGCGACCGGGCTGCGTCAGCCGGTGCATGCGCACGATCTGGCCGAGGCCGCGTTCCGCTGTCTCGATGCCGAGGCCGCGCACGGCCGGACCTACGCGCTGCCCGGCGGCGAGACCCTGCCGTATCGCGAGATGGTCGCACGCGTGCTCGCCGCTCTCGACCCGCCGGCGCGGCTGCACGAAGTGCCGGCGCCGGTGTTCAACGTGCTGCTCGTCGCCGCGCATGCGGCGGGCATGGCGCTCGATTTCAACGAGGCCGCGGTGAAACGCATGCGCAGCGATCTGGTGTTCGACCCGGCCGATGCGCAGCGCGACTTCGGCTACGCGCCGCGCGGTTTCCGTCCGCAGCCGGCGATGTTTCCGCCGGAGGATTGAGCCGGCGCGCTGCCGCCGCGCTCAATTGCCGCAGTCGAGAAAGACCTGGGTGCGCAGGGCCGGCGGCGGCCCGCCGCCCTGCAGCGTGCCGCAATACATGCCGGGGACCATCCCCAGCGGGCGCGCATTGGCGATCAGGCCTGCGCTGGGCAGGTCCACGGTCAGACAATCGCCCGGCGACAGCATGCCGATGGTGCCGGTGCCGGATGCGCCGACCACATCCACGATGATCGGCACATCGTTGGCGTTGCAGATCCGCCGCGCGCGCAGCCGGCTGGAATAGCGCGGCGCCCCGGGCAGGGTCGCCGGTGCGTTGACCGGCGTCTCGCCGGCGCACATGCCCGGATGCACCAGGGTTTCGCCGGTCTCGCCATCGGCACGCTGCGCGACCAGCGTGGTCGGTATCACCAGACGGCGGCCGAGGATGTTGCGGCCCATGACGTCGCGTGTCGGAAAGAACACATCGCGCGGCGTCGGCGTGAACGACGCGGAGACGCGGTTCTCGGTCGGCACGATGTCCACGCCGCCGTCGAAGCCGCGCACCGTGGTCGCCGGCAATGCGGCCGATGTGGTGACGATCTCGACCGTCGGCGCCAGCGCCGCGCAGTCCAGGCCCGAATGCGGGACGCAGCCGGCGCCGCCGCCGATGATGTCGTAGCCGACGTTCAGCGTATCGCCGGGGCAGTACAGCGCCGGCTGCAGCCGCGCGTAGGGCGTGGCGTGCTGCAGCGCGCAGCCGCTGGTCAACAGGACGCCGCCGGCGAGCGCGGCGAGGGTGCAGCGCGCGAGCGGACGCAGCAGGCGGGAAGACGGAATCATGGCGATTCTCCGTGCGGTGCTTTGCGCGCTCTTCGGGCGGCAGCGTTCGCGGCAGGGCTCGTGGCAGTATTACAGGCGGAAGTCGTCGGGCGAGGTCTGCACGTTGCGGTCGAAGGTCCGCACCGCGAGGAACAAGCGGCTGCCGTCGCTGCGCTGGATGTCGAGCCCGACCAGTTGACCGTCGCTGCCGAACCAGGCGATCGCGCTCAGCACGCCGGCGCCGTAGCCCTTGGGATCGAGCCGCGCGCCGCGCAGCGGGCTGTTCTTGATCGCGGGCAGATCGACCGCGGTGCCGAAGCGCGACAGCTCGCCCACGGTGGCGAGCAGCGCCAGCGCCAGCGGATGACTCACGTCGTCCGCCTGCTCCTTGCCGGAGAGGCCGGTGGCGAGGTCGTACCAGCGCACGATGCCGGCCTCGGCGGCGATGCGCAGCTCCTGCTTCCTGCCCGGACGCAGGACCACGCGATAGCGATCGGGACGCTCGAACAGCACCTCGACCGGATAGCGCTCGGGAGCCGCGATGCCGCCCTTGGCGTCGGGCACGGGATAGGCGTCGACGATGGCCTCGATGCGGCCGCTGAAGGTGGTCTTGTCCAGCCACTGCAGCTGTGCGGACGCGGAGGTCTGCGCGAAGGCGGGCCACGTCGCGCCGAGCGCGAGCGCGGCGAGCAGCAGTGGACGGAAAAGAATGCGACAGGCGGAAGTGTTCATGGCGAATGTCCGGGATGGATGCGGCAAAAAGATGAGCGGAAGCGGGTCATTCGACGCAGGTATAGGCCACCCGCAGATCGAGCGCGCTGGGGATCTGCGACGTGTGGGTGGACAGACACTGCGCGTCCGGCGAAATCGGCCCGGAGACGTTGACCATGCCGCCTTCCGAACCCGGCGGCAGCGCGACGCATTCGTTCGGCGCGAGCGAGGCCGAGACATTGCCCACACCGGGCGGGCCGGCGACATCGATCATCACCCGCACCCGGCTCGCATTGCACACGCGCTGCGCGCGGGCGCGCGCGGACATGGTCGGCGCCGCCGGAATGATCGCCGGCGCATGCCCCGGAGTACGACCGTTGCAGACGCCGGCGCTGCTGATGAGCACGGTTCCTTCGCCGTCGATGCGGTTGAGCGTGTGGTCTTCCGGTTTGAACTGACGGCCCACAATCCGGCCTTCGCCCATGCTGTCGAGGGAGGGAAACATCGGCCTGTCCGGGCTGACCGTGTAGTCGATCCTCACGCTCGATTCGGTCGGCGCGAAGCTGGCGTTGCCGGTGAACGCGGTGAAGCTGCGCGAGGGCAGCGCCGCCGATGTCGTGGCCAGCGTCACCGTCGGAGTACGCGATTCGCAGGTGATGCCCGAGTGCGAGGTGCAGGTCCCGAGATTGAAGTTGGTGTCGATGGTGTCGCCGGGGCAGTAATGTCGCGGCAGCGCCTGCGAATAACGGAGGTCCGCATGCGGAAGTTGGCAGCCGTTGGTCAACAGCACGCCGCCGGCGATCGCGCCGACGATGAAGCGGGGAAGTCTCTGGAGAGGCGACATGGCGTGTTTCTTCATTCGGTGAAGGGGAACGATGACAGGACGCGGGGTCTCGTCGCGGATCGTGTCTGCGCACGATCGGCGTCCTCGGCAGGAAGTCACGAAAATCCGCGGCGATCGCGGACACGGCGCGGTGGCCTTGGCGTCGCGAAATTTTCCGCGCAGGCGAGGAGCGCAAGCGCATCGACGCGCACGCGAAAGCGGCCGGCGCAGGCCGGCCGCGGTGCGATGGGTGCGGGTCAGAGCACGAAGTCGCTCGGTTTGACGGTCACGTTCTGCTGGAACACCGAGACCGCGAAATACAGTTTGCGTCCGTCGTGGAAATGGATCTCGAACAGATGCGGTTGATCGTTGCGGAACCAGGCCACCGCGCGCAGCACGCGGCTGCCGTGGCTGATCGGACGCAGCACCGCGCCGCGCAGGGCGCTGTTCGGGCTCATCGGCAGCTCCTGCACGCGCTGATAGCGCGACAGTTCGCCGACCGTGCGCAGCAGATCGTAGGCGGCCGGATCGATCAGGTCGGCGGTCTTGCCTTGCCCGGAAAGACCGGTGGCGTAGTCGCGCCACTGCACGTTGCCGGCGCTGCCGACCGCGCGGTATTCCTTGGCGCCGGGGCGCACCACCAGACGGAAGCGATCAGGGCGCGCGAACAGCAGCTGCGCGCGATACGTCTGCGGCGTGCCGTATTTGCCGTTCACCGGCGCGGCGTAGAGCTGCACGTTGCCGTCGAGGAACGCGGTCCCGGTGGTGCCGTCGTAGAACTTCAGACGATCGGTCGCGGCCTGCGCGGCCTGCGCAGGGGCGGCCGCGAACGCGGCGACGAGGGTGAGCAGCGCGCCGAGCGCGAACGAGCACCAGGCGGAATGACGAGCATGCATCGGAAATCTCCTGTGAGCGGACGCGCGGCGATCAGCCGCAGCTGCGGTTGGTGGTCAGACGCAGGGTCGGCGGCGGTGTACTCGGGCCGGTCGCGCTGCACATCGTGCCCGGCGGCATGACCAGCGGTCGCGCTTCGATCACCTGCGCGCTGCGCGCTGCGGCGGGCACGCCGGGCATCGTGGTGCTCAGGCACATGCCGTTCGACACCATCGTGGTGTACACCGTGCCGCCGGCGCTGCTCAGGGTGACGACCACGTCGAACCCGTTGTTGTTGCAGACCGTGTCCAGCCCAAGTCGCGACGAGAGCCGCGGCAGGGTTTCCAGCGATGCGGGCGCGTAGGTCGGCGATGCCCCGGCGCACATGCCGGGGAACACCAGTTCGTTGCCGATCGGCGTAGTGATCCGCCGCGCGGTCAGGTTGGTGTCGGGCGAGGGATGCGACGAGGTCACGCGCACGCCGTCGCGGAATTCGTCGGTCGGCACCAGCACGTTGTCGCGGTCGATGTCGAAGGTGACGGTCACGCTGTCGCCGGCGGGCGTGAAATCGAGACCCGCGCTGTAGGCGCGGAACGACATCGGCGAGAACGAGGACGGCGCGCTGGTGATCGCGACGTTCGGGATGAACGGCGTGCAGTCCACGCCGGCGGGACAGGCGCGTCCGCCGAGGAAGTCGTAGGACGCGCGCACGGTATCGCCGGGGCAGAACAGCTGCGGCTCCAGCCGCGGCCAGCCGGGGAGAATCGGGCTGCGATCGAGCAGACAGCCGCTGGCGACGACGACGCTGCAGGCGGCGATGGCGCTGAAGCGGAACAGGGTGGCGGGCAGGGTGCGCATCTTGGACTCCGTAAGAGGGCATGCCGATCGATCGGCCGGCGCTCGGCCGGTGCTCGCTCGGAAAACAACCACATCCCCCTTTCACGCAACACACCGCCGCGACCGGACAGCCGCGGATCGCGGAACCGCTCGCCCGCCCGCACCGCGTTCAGCTCCGCGCCGCGTTCGCCATCGCCTTCGCCCGCGCGCGCAGCGCGATCGCGAGCACGCCGCCGAGCACCATCGCGCCGCCCAGCCACAGCTGCGGGCCGGGGCGGTCGCCCCACACCAGAATGCCCAGCGCCACCGCGAACACCGGCGTCAGCAGCAGATACGGCGTAACATCGACCACACGATGGCGCTGCACCAGACGGAAGAACAGTGTGTGCCCGATCAGCGAGGCGAACACCGCCGAATACGCCGCCGCCAGCCACACCGCCGGACCGGCGTCGCGCAGCGCGGCGAATCCGCCCGGTTCGATCAGCGCGCTGATCGCCAGCAGCGGCAGTACTCCGATCACCGCGGTCCAGCCCTGCAGGCTGATCGCGTCGATGCCCGAGAGCCCGCGCATCAGCACCGTGCCCAGCGCGATCAGAAAGGCCGAGAACAGCATCATCAGCAGCGATGCGGGATGGTCGAGCACCAGCGGATCGAAGCCCAGCACCAGCACGCCGGCGAAGCTCAGCGCGATCGCGCTGCCGGTGCGCCAGCCGAAGCGTTCGCCGAGGATCGCCCACGCCAGCAGCACCGCCATCGGGATGTAGCTCTGCATCACGATCGCCGGCGAGGACAGATCGCCGGCCATGCGCAGCGCCCACAGGCTGGTGCCGAAATGCAGCGCGCCGTTGAACAGCGCCACCGCGATCAGCCGAGGCCACTGCGCGCGCGGCGGCGGGCGCAGGAACGCGACCAGCAGCGCCGCCAGCAGCGCCATGCGCACCGCGCTGAACAGGAACGGCGGCACCTCGCGCAGGGCGAAGGCGGAGGTCAGGAAATTGCCCGCCCAGACCAGGCAGACGATCAGCACCAGCAGCAGATCGCGGGTGCCGAGGCCGTGGGTGGCGGCCGTTCGCTCAGACACGGAGGTCTTCCAAGGATTTTCTGTAATGAGTCAATGTAGAGCCGATTCGAAAATTCTTTGTCATCCCGAGCCAACGGCGAGGGACCTGCTTTTGATCGATTCGATAGGCGTGATCGTCGAGACTTTCCACTCGGCCTTTGGTTTCGCTCGCTGCCGCGAGCGAGTTACTTTTCTTTTCTTGTGAAAAGAAAAGGTAACCAAAAGAAAGCACACCCCGTCGGTTGCGCCCGGCGCTGCGCGCCGGGTCCGCGAGCTTCGCGGGGTTTTTCGACAGTACAGCCCTGTACTGTCGAAACATGCTGTTCAAGAGCATGCGCGACTTCCTGTCGCGCGCCCTTCGGGCCTGATCCGCGAATCCCGCCGCAACCAGGGGCCCCGGTAGATCAAGATCAAAACCCCTGTCGGCTGACGGATGACAGGGCGAACGTATGTTTCGGCAGTTTTCCTGCGAAAGCGTGGGGAGAGTGCAGGCTCAGGCACCGCGCCGCCCATGTCTCGCCGTGCGGTGCATCAATACGCCACATCAATACGACCAGCCGAGCTTGCGGTACAGCTTGCCGAGGGTCCACACCGGGCCGATCAGCAGATACACCAGATCGGTGAAGAAGCTCGGCTTGTGGCCCTCGATCTTGTGGCCGATGAACTGCGCGATCCAGGCGAGCACGAACACCGCGACCGCCAGCCACAGCAGGTTCTCGGTGCCGATCGCGATCTGCAGCCCGCGGTTGATCCACAGCATCGCCACGAACACCACGAGCATGCCGAGGCCGAGCTTGCGCGAGGCGCGGTAATAGAACATCCACGCCGCGAACGCCGCGATCGCGGCCCAGAACCCCGGCCCGAACCAGGTGCCCGGCACCGGGATGCACCACAGCAGCGCGGTCACCGTCCACAGGATCAGCGGCACCGCGAAGAAATGGATGGTCTGGTTGGTCGGATTGACGTGGTCGGAGGAATACTTCGCGAGCCAGCGGTCGATGGGGCGGTCGGTCGGAATAGCCATGCTTTCTCCAATTTCAATCTGAGTGGACCAGCTTAATTTTCGAGGCAATGACTTCGACTTCTTCAGCGGAAATGCATTGTTCAAGCTCTTCTAACAAAACATTGGCATGGTATGAATTCTTAACTATAACGAGAAAATCTACTTGAGTTAGATCGAGTTCGCCCGGAAGGCGCCATTCGCGTTCATGTGTGAAGTCAATATCCGGAAGTTCAAACCTTACGTGCCGCCACTTTTGGTCTTCTGGTATCCAAGTCCCTTCGTTGTCGGGGAGGTAAAGTACAGGGCGGGCGCCGATGTTCCAGGCCGCTTGTTTGTTGAGCATAATTCCAAAAGCGCCGAAGGGTCTTTGATGATTCCTTCGATGATCAATGATGTTCGGTATGCTATAGAAAGGCGCTTCTGTAAAACAAACAGCAGGTATGTTTCCCTTGATGAAGCCCTCTCTCCCTGATGCGCGTATCCGACCTTCGATGATTATCGACGTTAGTGCTTCACGAGGGCTTACGCCGTTCCTCCTTCCGGTCAGATGAATGAGTGAATCGGACAAATCATCTCGAACAGGAGTTTGGAGCATTGGTCAATCCACCGAAATCCCCGCCAGCCGCATCAACGCTTCCGCATATTTGGCGCGGGTGCGGTCGATCACGTCCTGCGGCAGGCGCGGGCCCGGGGCGGTCTTGTTCCAGTCCAGCGTTTCCAGATAGTCGCGCACGAACTGCTTGTCGTAGCTCGGCGGGCTGATCCCGACCTCGTATTCGTCCGCCGGCCAGTAGCGCGAGGAGTCGGGCGTCAGCATCTCGTCCATCACGTACAGGCGGCCGTCGGCATCGGTGCCGAACTCGAACTTGGTGTCGGCCAGCAGGATGCCGCGTTCGGCGGCAAAGGCGGCGGCGTAGGCGTAGATGCGCAGGGTCGCGTCGCGCACCTGCTCGGCCAGCTCGGCGCCGACGGTCTTCACCATCGTGTCGAAATCGATGTTCTCGTCGTGATCGCCCACCGCGGCCTTGGTCGACGGCGTGAAGATCGGCTCCGGCAACCGTTCGGCCTGGCGCAGACCGTCGGGCAGGGTGATGCCGCTGACCCGGCCGGTGCGCTGGTAATCCTTCCAGCCGCTGCCGATGAGATAGCCGCGGGCGATG
>JBIJBH010000099.1:0-9613 GCA_044345315.1 Lysobacteraceae bacterium | reverse complement strand
AATTTCGATTCCTCCGCGGGAATAGCTCAGTTGGTAGAGCACGACCTTGCCAAGGTCGGGGTCGCGAGTTCGAGTCTCGTTTCCCGCTCCAGTTTCAGACAAGCCCCGGTTCGCCGGGGTTTGTCGTTTTCGGAGTCTGTCTTTTCGGGAGGTTGGCCGATCCGCCGGATCGTCCGATACAATCCCGGTCACCGGCCTGGTGGCAGAGTGGTCATGCAGCGGACTGCAAATCCGCGTACGCCGGTTCAATTCCGACCCAGGCCTCCATCTTCAGCGAAAAACCCGCCTTCCAGGCGGGTTTTTTGTTTGTCGCCGCTGAGGCATGCTTGTGCCGGGCCCGGGTGGCGAAACGGTAGACGCAGGGGACTTAAAATCCCCCGACGCAAGTCGTGTGGGTTCGATTCCCACCCCGGGCACCAAATTCACCCCATCTTTGTTCTGTGCCGCGCGCTGCGGCGCGTTCGGTCGTCGTCGTCGCCATGTGTTGCTGCGGCGCGGTTCGATTCCCACCCCGGGCACCAAATTCACCCCATCTTTGTTCTGTGCCGCGCGCTGCGGCGCGTTCGGTTGTCGTCGTAGCCATATGCCGCTGCGGCGCGGTTCGATTCCCACCCCGGGCACCAAGTCCACCTCATCTTTGTTCTGTGCCGCGCGCTGTGGCGCGTTCGGTTGTCGTTGCGGTGATGGGCCATTGCGGCGCGGTGGTATCGTGCGCTCGATCCATCCGCACGGGGGGCCCGATGTCGCGCTACAACGTCTATTTCGCCTGTCTGCTGCTGGCGCTGGTGTTCGCGGTGCTGGTCGTGCTGCACGACCGCGCCTGGCTGTGGGCCTTCGTGCCGGCGCTGGGGCTGGTCGCGCTGGGGACCTGGGACTTGCTGCAGAGCCGCAGCACGCTGCGCCGCAATTATCCGGTCCTCGCCCATTTCCGCTTCGGGCTGGAGTCGATCGGGCCGGAGATGCGCCAGTACTTCATCGAGTCCGATACCGCCGAGGTGCCGTATTCGCGGCAGCAGCGGGCGCTGGTCTACCAGCGCGCCAAGTCGATCAACGACACCCGGCCGTTCGGTACCCTGCAGGATGTGTACGGCGACGAATACGAGTGGATCAACCATTCGGTCATGCCGACCCGGATCGAATCGCAGGATTTCCGCATCCGCATCGGGGCGCAGGCGGCGCAGCCCTACGACGCCTGCGTGTTCAACATCTCGGCGATGAGTTTCGGCGCGTTGTCGGCCAACGCGATCCGGGCGCTGAACGAGGGCGCGAAGCGCGGCGGCTTCTATCACGACACCGGCGAGGGCTCGATCTCGCCCTATCACCGTGAGCACGGCGGCGATCTGGTCTGGGAGATCGGCTCCGGTTACTTCGGCTGCCGCAACGACGACGGCAGCTTCAGCGCCGAACGCTTCGTCGGGAACGCGCGCGATCCGCAGGTGAAGATGATCGAGCTGAAGCTGTCGCAGGGCGCCAAGCCCGGGCACGGCGGCGTGCTGCCGGCGGCGAAGGTGTCGCGCGAGATCGCGCTGACCCGCGGCGTGCCGCAGGGCCAGGACTGCGTGTCGCCGCCGCGGCATTCCGCGTTCTCGACGCCGGTCGGCCTGCTCGAATTCGTGGCCCGCATGCGCGAGCTGTCCGGCGGCAAGCCGACCGGCTTCAAGCTCGCGATCGGGCATCCCTGGGAATGGTTCGGGATCGCCAAGGCCATGCACGAGACGGGCATCCTGCCGGATTTCATCGTCGTCGACGGCGCCGAGGGCGGCACCGGCGCGGCGCCGGCGGAATTCATCGACCATGTCGGCGTGCCGATGGTCGAAGCGCTGATGCTGGTGCACAACACCCTGGTCGGGCTGGGCCTGCGCGAGCGGGTTCGGATCGGCGCCGCGGGACGGATCACCAGCGCCTTCGACATCGCGCGCACGATCGCGCTCGGCGCCGACTGGTGCAACGCCGCGCGCGGCTTCATGTTCGCGCTCGGCTGCATCCAGGCGCAGAGCTGCCACACCGGCCGCTGCCCGACCGGGATCGCGACCCAGGACCCGTCGCGCTGGCGCAACCTCGATGTGCCGGACAAGGCGACGCGCGTCCATCACTATCACCGCAATACGCTGCATGCGCTGCGGGAACTGCTGTGCGCGGCCGGGCTGGAGCATCCGACCCAGCTCGGCCCCGAGCACATCCTGCGCCGGGTCACGCCGACCGAGGTGCGTCCGCTCGGTGCGCTGTACCGTTTCCTCGAACCCGGTGCGCTGCTCGACGGCACGCCGCCGCATTCGGTGTTCCGCGATTACTGGGCCGACGCCCGCAGCGACGCGTTCGCGCCGCCGGAGCGGGTGCTGCGGATGCGCGGGAGCAAGGCGTATTGAGCGGAACCTTCGTCGCGAAGCTTGCGGCGATTGCAGAACATGCGAAGGGCGGCAAAAGCCGCCCTTCGCGAAGCATCGCAGCCGACCGCGCGGTCAGCGTTTCGACGCCAGCCAGCGGTCGACCTTGTCTTCCAGCACCGACAGCGGCACCGAGCCGTCCTTGAGCACTTCGGCGTGGAATTCGCGCGGGTCGAACTTCGCGCCGAGCTGCCGCTGCGCGCGAAGCTTGAGTTCCTGGATCTTCAGTTCGCCGATCTTATAGGCCAGCGCCTGCGACGGCCAGGCGATGTAGCGTTCGGCTTCGGCGGTGGCCTGGGTCTCGCTTTCGGCCGAGTTCTCCAGCATGTAGGCGATCACCTGTTCGCGGGTCCAACCCTTGCTGTGCAGGCCGGTGTCGGTCACCAGACGGATCGCGCGCCACAGCTCGTTCTGCAGATAACCGAAATGATCGTAGGGGCTTTCGTACACGCCCAGCGCCTTGCCCAGCGATTCCGCGTACAGACCCCAGCCTTCGATGTAGGCGGTCTCGCCGCCGAAACGCCGGAACGCCGGCACGCCCTTGAGTTCCTGCTGCAGCGCGATCTGGAAGTGATGGCCGGGGATGGCCTCGTGCAGATACAGGTCCTCGGCGTCCCAGGTCTTGCGGGTGGGCAGGTCGTAGGTATTGACGTAGAAGATGCCCGGGCGCGTGCCGTCTTCGCTTGGCCCCTGGTATGAACCGCCGGCGGCGGACTTGGCGCGATAGGCCTCGACCGGACGGATCTCGAAGCCGGCCTTCGGCATCAGCGAGAACTGCTCGCCGACCCGGCGGTTGATCTTTTCCTCCAGACCGCGGTAGTGCTTGAGCAGGTCTTCCTCGGTGGCGTACTGGAAGCGCTTGTCTTCGCGCATGAACCTGAAGAAGTCCTGCAGGCTGCCCTGGAAGCCGGCCTCGGCCATGATCTTGCGGATCTCGCCGTGGATGCGCGCGACTTCGTCCAGACCGAGCTGGTGGATCTGTGCCGGGGTCATGTCGGTGGTCGTGCTCTGGCGCACGTTGAAGGCGTACCACTCGGCGCCGCCGGGCAGCTTGTCCATGCCCACGGTGTCGCGGGTCGCCGGTAGGTATTCCTCCGCGATGAAGGTGCGCAGCTTGCCGAACGCGGGCATCAGTTGCTTCTCGATCAGTTCGCGATAGGCGGCGGTGAGGCGGGCCTTGTCGGCGGCGGAAAAGGTTTCCGGCATCGCGTCGATCGGGCCCCAGAACACGGTCTTGGTCGGGTCCTCGTTCATCACCGCATCGATCTGCGGCACGACCTTGACCATCAGCGCGCGCGGCTGGACCACGCCGGCCTTCATGCCGGCGCGCATGTTGCCGATCGCGCTGTCGACCAGCACCGGCATGCGCCGGCCGCGGGCGAGCCAGTTCTCGTAGTCCTCGACCGTCTTGAACGGCTGCGCGCCGCTGCCCGATCCCATCATCGCCGCGAGCGTGACGATGTTGCTCATCTGATCCACCGGCAGCATCCAGCCGGGATATTTGTCGCTTTCGATCGATTCGCGGGCGTCTTCCAGGAAGATCTGGTAGCTGAGCAGGTCCTGTCCGCTCAGGCCGTCCGCGCCGACCGCTTCGATGCGTTCGCGCCAGCGCTGGGTGAACGTGCGGGCCTGTTCGCGGAATTCGGCCGAATAGAAATCGGGCATCTGATCGTTGTAGCGCGGATCGCCCTGGAAGGTGGCCTGGATCGGGTTGAGCTTGAGCACCTCCTCCCAGTACTCGGCATACAGACGGTCGAGACGCTGGGCCTTGGTTTCGGCCGGGCGGGTGGCCGCAGCGGCGGCGTGGGCGGGCACGGGCTGGACGACCGTGCCGACGAGGGCGGTGGCGATGGCGAGCGCGAGCAGCGCCGGGATGCGGACGGGCAGGGTGGCGGACATGGCGGGGACTCCGGAAGAAACGCGGCGGTGGGTATAGCCTCCGCCCCGGGGGCGCTGCGGGCATCGGCCATAGGTCACTGCGACCGATGTCCGGCCGCGTCATGCCGAGAGATCGAACAGGCTCTGAAGCCGGCTCAGTCCGCCGCGGCCCGGCGCAGTTCTTCGGCGCGCGCGGCGCCGAGATAACCGGTGATCGCGCGCCGCATCAGATAGATCAGCGGGATCAGCGCGATCGCGGCCAGCATCTTGTAGGCGTAGTTCACCGTGGCGACCGCGAGGAACAGCGAGGTCGGCCACTGCTGCGGGCCGAGCACGAACGCGATGTACAGGACCACGAAGCTGTCGACCAGCTGCGAGACCGCGGTCGAACCGGTCGCGCGCAGCCACACCATGCGTTCGCCGGTCATGCGGCGGATGCGATGGAACACCGAGACATCGATCAGCTGGCCGAGCAGGAACGCGACGACCGATCCGGCGATCGTCCACAGGCCCTGGCCGAAGACCGCGGCGTAGGCTTTCTGGTAGTCGGGCACGCCCTGATCCTGCGCGGCTTCGACCCACCAGCCGGCGGGGGCGAGATGGATCGCGGCGAACGCGAACACGAAGCCGTACAGGATCAGCGCCACCGCGATCCACGAGATCGTGCGCACGCCGCGCTTGCCGTAGAACTCGTTGATGACGTCGGTGAACACGAACACGATCGGCCACAGCAGGGTGCCGGCGGTGAAGCTGAGCGAGCCGGTCTGGCCGAACAGGTTCCACTCCATCGGCGCGATGCCGAGGGTGTCCTCCAGCGCGAAGATCTTCACGCCGATGAATTCGGCGAGCATCGCATTGACGCAGAAGAACGCGGCGAGGGCGATGAACAGGCGGGTGGCGCGGTCGTCGAGCAGATGGGTGCTCATGGCTGCGGCGCGCTCCGGTCGTCGTCGCCGTCGCGACGCGGCGGCGCGGAGAAGGGAATGGCGTCAGGCGCCACCGCGCCGCCGCTGATGATGAAGCTCATGGCCTGATCCACGGTCCAGTCGGTCGGGGTCATTTTTTCTACCGGCACGATCTCCAGATAGCCCGAGGTCGGGTTCGGCGTGGTCGGCACGTAGACCGCGGCCAGTTCGCGGCCGGTGCCGATTTCCCGCATCACCCGGGTGACGAAGCCGAGGGTCTTCATCTCGGTGTGCGGGAAGTCGATCAGGACCACGCGCTGGGTGCCGTCCGGGCGGGTCTGCAGGATATCCAGCAGCTTGCGCGCGCTGCCGTAGATCGTGTTCGCCAGCGGCACCCGGGCGATCAGCGCCTCGAACCAGCCGAGCAGGCGCTGGCCGAGCACTCGCCGGGTCAGCCAGCCGGCGAGCAGGATCGTGAACAGCGTGGCGAGCAGGCCCAGCGCGATCCCGACCCAACTCTGGGTGACCCAGCCCAGCGCCTGCGGCCAGTGCAGGGCGATGTTCTGCAGCAGCGGATCGATGAAGGGTCGGCTGAGATCGGACAGCAGCACGAACACGAATTTCACCACCACCCAGGTCAGCCAGATCGGCAGCAGAGTGAGCAGCCCGGTCACGAACAGGCCCTGCAGACGGCGGCCGAAGGAGTGGGGATGAGTCATGCCGCGATTGTAGGGCGGGTCTCGACCCGCCGTCCCGTTCGCGTCGCGTTCGTGTCGTGTCGCCTCGTCGGCGTCGCGTCGCGCCTACATCTCCCGTACCAGCCGGAACCCGACATCGTCGTAGCCGCGCGCCGGATCCAGCGGCCGACCGCCGCCGGAACCGCGCCAACTGCGGCCGGCGGCCATGCGCCGCGCGCAACTGCCGCCGGCGCAGTCGGTGAGCCATTCCGCCACCGCCTTGCCGTTGTCGCTGCGCGCCGCGGCCTGGGCCTCCGCGGCCGTGGGCAGGCGATAGCGATATTTGCCGCGCTGACTCTGCCAGCGCGCGAAGGCTTCCGCGTCCTGCCAGGAGACGCAGACCACCGCGCCGCTGGCCGGCTGCTCGAAGCCCGGCTGCTCCCAGGTGCGCGGCGCCAGCACCCGCAGCAGCGAGGCCTTTTCCCTGCACAGCGAGGGTTGGCGGCCGGTGGCGCGCGCGAACTCGGCGTAGTCCGAGCGACTGACCGAACTGCGCGAGACCGCGACCAGTTTGCCGCTGCTCTGCACGAGGGTCATGTCGCCGATGGTATCGGCGATGCGGTCGCCCGGCTGCGCCACCTTGCTGGCGCGCGCCTGCAGCGCCGCGACCTGGGCGCTGCCGAGTCCGACGCTGCGTGCCGAGGCGACCACGCGCTGCGCGGCGGCGCGGTCGTAGCGCGTCTCCGCCTGGCTCATCTGCGCCGACAGCGCCCCCGCCAGACGTTTGCGCACGTCGCCCATGCGCGCACCGGCGCGCGCGGGCTCCTGTTCGGCCAGCCGGGTCATGCGGCTGAGCAGATCGCGCACCGCGGCGTCCTCGTTTCGACGCAGGCGCTGCTCGGCCTCGCCGGCGAGCGCGGCGAACACGCGGTTGCTGACCGGCGGCAGCCCGACATGACTGCCATCGGTGCGCCAGGCGGTCATCACGCTGTCGTAGGCGTTGTCGCCGGCCGGGGCGATCAGTCGGCCCTGCTGCAGCTGGCGCTGGGCATCGACGATGAAGCGCTGCGCCGCGGATTCGGGCGCGGCGCGCAGCATCGACTGGGTAGGGTCGGGCAGCGGCGCGCCGAGGGTGGGATCGAGATCGGGCGTGGCCGGCAGCGCGGTCCCGGCCGCCGTGGGCACGTAACGGGCCAGCGCGCGCTCGGTCTGGCGGCGATCGAGCTGCACCAGCAGGGTCACGCCGCCGGCCACGGCTGCGACCACGACCGCGGCGATCGCCAGCTGCTTCGGGCCGGTACGGCTGCGCAGGCGCGCGATCGCGGTGCGCAGTGGCTGCTTCTTCGCATGCGGCACCCGGCGCAGCGCCGTCAGCATGTCCTGGGCATCGGCGAAACGTTCGGTCGGCGACTTGGCCATGGCGCGATCGAAGAACCGCTGCCAGTGGGCCAGATGCGGCGGCAGACGCGGGATCGGGTCCTGCACGTGCTTGAGCGCCATCGACAGGCCGTCTTCGGCCTTGTAGGGCAGGCTGCCGGTCAGCATTTCCCAGGCCAGCACGCCGAGGCTGTAAAGATCCGCGCGCAGATCGACATCGGTGCCGCGCGCCTGTTCCGGGGCCATGTAGGCGGTGCTGCCCACGGCGACGCCGGCGGTGGTGACGCGCGACCCGTAACCGCGGCGCAGGGCGATGCCGAAATCGGTCAGCATCGGCCGCTCGGCCTCGTCGAACAGCACGTTCTCGGCCTTCACGTCGCGATGCACGATGCCGCGGCTGTGGGCGTAGGCCAGGGCCGAGAGCAGCGCTTCGAGGATCTCGCGGATGCGCGACTCGTCGCGGGTCAGATTGCGCTTGCCGAGGTGTCCGCGCGGGAACACCGGCATGACGTAGTAGGGCTGACTTTCGGGGGTGCGCCCGACTTCATGGATGTGGACGATGTGGGGATGATCGAGCCGGGCGATGGTCCGCGCTTCGTTCTCGAAGCGGCGCCGGCTGGTCTCGTCGGTCAGCACTTCCTGACGCATGATCTTGATCGCGACCTCGCGCCCAAGCGACAGTTGCTGGGCGAGATAGACCGTGGACATGCCGCCATGCCCCAGAATCCGCAACAGGCGGTAGCCCGGAATGTCCGGCATGCCGTCCTGAGCCTGCTCGATCCTTGTGGAAGCCATGCTGATTTTTCCCCTGTTTCGGCCACGAGGATACCGGGGGGAGCGGGGCGAGTGAATGCGTATGTTCACTCGGATCCATGACACCATTCTCACTCATTCGGGGGTCGGAGGCACGGTATGAACAAATGGGCGAGGTGGGTGGCGGGGCTGCTGCTGCTCATCGTGTGCGTGGCCGGATCGGTCTGGGGACTGTCGCGTCTGGCGGGGCCGACCGATGCCCAGGAGGCGGCGCTCGCGGCCATGGAAGACCCGCCGATGACCGGTCGCAACGCCTTCGGCGCGCTGTGGCTGCTCCCCTACGAGATTCCCGAGGCGCAGCGCGAGGCCGTGCTGGCCGAGGACCTGCGCCGGTTCCGGGCCGCCGGCGCCCCGGGGCCGGAGCCGGGCATGACCGCCGCGCCGATGGCGGTCAGCAGCGCCGAGGGCCGTTTCCCGCAGATCAGCCTGTCCGCCGATGAAGCGTCGCTGTTCTGCGGCGGCAAGGGCGGCTGCCTGCGGAAGGTGGCCGCCGAACGCGACCGCTACGCCGCGCTGGTCGCGCGTCACGCCGGCCTGATCGACCGGGCCGAGGCGCTGTCCGCCTACGACCACATCGCGCATCCGACCAGCGAGGCGCTGATCGACGTGATCCTGCCGCCCTATCAGCACGGCAAGCTGCCGGCCACCCGGCATGCGCTGCTGTTTCTCGACGGCCGCCGCGACGAGGCCTTCGACGGTACCTGCCGCGCGATCGCCACCTGGCGCCGGCTCGGCGCGCGCAGCGACAACCTGATCGCGCGGATCATCGGCACCGCCTACGCCGCGGACGTATACGGGGCGCTGTTCGCCGAGATGCTGGCCGAAGTGCCGCGCGACCATCCGCTGCCGGCTTCGTGCACGCAGGCGTTCGCGCCGATCACCGACGACGAGCTGTCGATGTGCCGGGCGATGCGCGGTGAATTCCGCTTTCTGCAGGCGGCGCTGCGCGAAGCCCAGCGCAAGGGCCTCGATGGCGATGAAGGTCCGGTGACGCGCATCTTCCAGCGCCTGTATTTCGACATCGACACCACCGAAGCCGATCGCGCCGAAGATCTGGCGTGGTACTGCGGCGAGGAGGCGCGCACGCGGATGCGAGCCGATCTTCCGGTGTCGTCGCCGGTGCCGGAGAAAGATCCGTTCCGCTTCCAGTGCATCGCCAACGCCGCCGGCTGCATCCTCGCGCAGATCGCCGCGCCGACGCTCGATCCCTATCCGCGCAAGATCCAGGATGCCAACGCCAAGCTGCGTCTGCTCGCGCTGCTGGTCCGGCTGCGCGCGGATACCGCCGATGCGCGACCGTTCGCCGAGCGCCTGCAGGCGCATGCCGGCGAGGTCGGTTCCGCGCAGCGCCGGCCGGTCCCGGAGGCCGGCGGCCGCAGCCTGCAACTGCGGATGTTCGATCAGCAGAAGGGCGAGACCTGGAGCATCCCGCTGCCGCCGTATTTCCAGACTGCAGCCGGCAAGGACGCGGCGGCGCCGTGATCAGCCGGCCGCGTCGTGCGGTTCGCGTCGCTTGAGCCGGACATAAATCTGCTTGCGCACCCGGGCGACGGTGTCGCCCGTCTCGTCGACGATATCG
>JBIJBH010000098.1:0-9695 GCA_044345315.1 Lysobacteraceae bacterium | reverse complement strand
CGACGACCATTGCTCTCGAATAGATCAACAGCAGATCCCTCGCCGATGGCTCGGGATGACAAAGCATTGTTGAATCGGCTTAAGCCATTGAACCGTTTGATGAAAACGTGGGGATACCTCAGGCCGAGGCGCACCGCTCCTCGATGGAAAACGGTGCGCCGAGGCGCACCCTATGTGCGGGGTTTCAGCAGCATCTCCAGCGCCTTGCCGGCGGCGGCGAAGGCGAAGGCGCCGGTGATGTGGGTCGCGGCGCCGAGGCCGACGCCGCAGTCGAGCTTGAGCGCGGCGTCGGCGCCCAGTTTCGGGCGCAGGCCGCAGACGCTGCCGTCGGCCTGCGGATAACGCACGTTCTCCAGCGAATACACCGCAGGCACGCCGAAGTAGCGCTGCGGGTTCTTCGGGAAATTGAACTCGCCGCGGAGTTTCTTGCGGATCAGCGCGAGCATCGCGTCGTGTTCGGTGCGCGAGAGATCGCGCACCCGCACCAGGGTAGGATCGAGCCGGCCGCCGGCGGCGCCGACGGTGAGGATCGGCCACTTGCGCCGCCGGCACCAGGCGATCGCCTCGACCTTGGTGCGGAAGCTGTCGCAGGCATCGACCACCAGGTCGTAGCCGCGGCCGAGCAGGTCTTCGAGATTCGACGGCGTCAGGAAACTCTGCACCGCGTCGACTTCGATCGCGGGATTGATCGCGCGACAGCGTTCGGCCATCGCCTCGGCCTTGCTGCGGCCGTACTGGCCTTCCAGAGCCGGCAACTGGCGATTGGTGTTGGAGACGCACAGATCGTCGGCATCGATCAGGGTCAAGCGGCCGACGCCGCTGCGCGCCAGCGCCTCGACCAGCCACGAGCCGACCCCGCCGAGACCGACCACCGCGACATGGCAGCGCGAAAAACGCGCCAGCGCGCCGGCGCCGTAGAGCCGGTCGATGCCGGCGAAACGTTCGGTCAGGATGTCGTCGATCGGGGTCGGCTGCATCCCGGCATTCTACCCAAGACGCCTCCGCGGCCCCGTGTTATGGTTCGGCGCAGCCGCAGACCCAGGGAGCCCCGCGATGTCCACGACCTCCGAGCCGATCCGTCCGAAATCCTCGGCCTTCAGCCGCTATTTCTTCGTGTTCCTGATCGGTCTGGTGATCGGCGCGATCTGCGTGGTGACCCTGCTGCGTACGCTGGACGCACGCAAGACCTGGCAGGACCGCTGGCACGAGGCGGCGATGCACGTGATGAACGCGCAGACGCGGACGCTGGAGGACAAGGTCGCGCAGAATCGCTGCGGCGCCACCGATATCCTGCCGAGCCTGCAGGCCCTGCGCTCGCTCGCCAACGATCTGGAACCTGCATTCCCCGGTCTGCGCGACGACGAGCGCTTCGTCAAGCACGCCAGCGCCCTGCGCGCGACGCTGGACGGCGCGATGTCGCCGCCGCCGATGAACTGCGAAGCGGTCGGCGCGGTGGTGAAGAAGATCGACGAGACCTGCATGGCCTGCCACCAGGAATTCCGCTGATTCAGGGCCGCATCCGCATCGCGGCGTCCGCACCGCCGCGACGCCGGGGCCATGGCTTCCGGTCCATGCGCGCCGGGAACGGCCATGCCATGATCCGCCCGACGCGCGCCCTTCCGACGCGCCGCTGACGGACCATGGACCAGACCACTCTTTTCTACATTCTCGCTGCGGTGCTGATCGTGGTCGGCATTCTCGGCACGATCCTGCCCGCCCTGCCCGGCCTGCCGCTGGTGTTCGCCGGCATGCTGCTCGCGGCCTGGGCCAACGATTTCCAGAACATCGGCCCGTGGACGATCGCCGCGCTGGCGATGCTGACCCTGGTGTCGTTCGTGGTCGACTTCGTCGCCACCGCGATGGGCGCGAAACGGGTCGGCGCCAGCCGCAGCGCGACGATCGGTGCTGTGCTGGGCATGTTCGCCGGGCTGTTCTTCGGCCTGATCGGCATCTTCATCGGCCCGTTCGTGGGCGCGGTGATCGGCGAAGCGCTGCATCTGCGCAGGCTGGAAAAGAACGACATGGGCCACATGACGAAAGTCGGGCTCGGCACCTGGCTCGGCGTGGTGTTCGGCGTCGTGCTCAAGCTCGCCCTCGCCTTCGCGATGCTCGGCATCTTCCTGCTCGCCTGGTTCGTCTGAGCCGGAGCTTGAGTCCGATGATGACGTTCCGGCTCCCGCTTGCGATCGCACTGTCCTGCGCCCTGCTCTGCACGATCGCGCCGTTCTCGCGCGCTCCTGCGGCGAACAGCACGCCCGCCGTGCGCGGCGCACCGGCGAACGGGCTCGACGGCGCAGCGCGCGCGCGTCTGGTCGGCGAACATCTGCTGACCCTGCAGTGGATCGGCTTCGGCGATCTGTCGAGCGCCGGGCGCGCGACCGTCAGCGACGCGGGCGATCACCTCATCCTCCGTGGCGAACATCGCGGCAGCGGCGAGAACGCCGGCGACTACCTGCGCATCGACGGCCGGATCGTCTCCGCGAGCCGCGACGGTTTCGTGTTCGAGGGCGAGATCCTCACCCGGGTGAGCTACATCGCCGGCGGCGCCGAATGTCGGCGCGAAGGCCGCTTCACCTTCCTGACCCGCGCCGGGCGCAAATACTGGCGGCTGCAGGAGATGGACAATCCCTGCGACACCGCGACCGATTACGTCGACGTGTATTTCCGCGGGATTTGATCCCGGCGCGGGCCGGCGGCCTGCCGACCGCCGGCGCCTCGATCGCGCTCAGGCCACCACCACCGGAATTTTCCCGATCCGGGCCTGCCATTCGCGCGGGCCGGTCTGATGCACCGACTCGCCGGCGGAGTCGACCGCGACCGTGACCGGCATGTCCTGGACCTCGAATTCGTAGATCGCCTCCATGCCGAGGTCGGCGAAACCGACGACCTTCGCGGCCTTGATCGCCTTCGACACCAGATACGCGGCGCCGCCGACGGCCATCAGGTACACGGACTGGTGCTTGCGGATCGCCTCGATCGCGGCCGGGCCGCGTTCGGCCTTGCCGACCATACCCATCAGGCCAGTCTGCGCCAGCACCTGTTCGGTGAACTTGTCCATGCGCGTGGCGGTGGTCGGGCCGGCCGGGCCGACGACTTCGTCGCGCACCGGGTCGACCGGACCGACGTAGTAGATGAACTTGCCGCGCAGATCGACCGGCAGCGGTTCGCCCTTGTTGAGCATGTCGACCATGCGCTTGTGCGCGGCGTCGCGGCCGGTGAGCAGTTTGCCGTTCAACAGCAGCACTTCGCCGGGCTTCCACGACGCGACCTCTTCCTTCGTCACCGTGTCGAGATTCACCCGACGGCCTTTCGAGGCGTCGTAGGTCAACTGCGGCCAGTCTTCGAGCGAGGGCGGATCGAGCATCACCGGGCCGCTGCCGTCGAGGGTGAAATGCGCGTGACGGGTGGCGGCGCAGTTCGGGATCATCGCGACCGGCAGATTGGCGGCGTGGGTCGGATAGTCCTTGACCTTGATGTCGAGGACCGTGGTCAGGCCACCGAGGCCTTGGGCGCCGATGCCGAGCGCGTTGACCTTGTCGTACAGTTCGAGGCGCAGTTCCTCGGCGCGATTGGACGGGCCGCGCGCCTGGAGTTCGACGATGTCGATCGGCTCCATCAGCGCTTCCTTCGCGAGCAGCATCGCCTTCTCGGCGGTGCCGCCGATGCCGATGCCGAGCATGCCCGGCGGGCACCAGCCGGCGCCCATGGTCGGCACGGTCTTCAGCACCCAGTCGACGATCGAGTCGGACGGGTTGAGCATCGCGAACTTCGACTTGGCCTCGGAACCGCCGCCCTTGGCGGCGACGATCACCTCGACCGTGTTGCCGGGCACGATCTTCACGTTGACCACGCCGGGCGTGTTGTCCTTCGTGTTGGTGCGCTTCCCGGCCGGATCGGCCAGCACGCTGGCGCGCAGCTTGTTGTCGGGGTGGTTGTAGGCGCGGCGCACGCCTTCGTGGACCATGTCCTCGACGCCCATCGTGGCGTCGTCCCAGCGCACCTGCATGCCGACTTCCAGGAAGACGGTGACGATGCCGGTGTCCTGGCAGATCGGGCGGTGGCCCTCGGCGCACATCCGCGAGTTGATCAGGATCTGGGCGATGGCGTCCTTCGCCGCCGGGCTCTGCTCGCGCTCGTAGGCGGCGGCGAGATTCCGGATGTAGTCGACCGGGTGGTAGTAGCTGATGTACTGCAGGGCATCGGCGACGGACTGGATCAGATCTTCCTGGCGGATGCTGACCGGCGTGGTGCCGGCGGAGTGCGTGGCTGCGGACACGGGCGGGACCGGATGTGGCGTGGGGCGGAAATTTTACCAAGCCGCGGCGGCACCACGCCTCCCCGAATCGAGCCGGTTCGCGCGCATTCGGGCAGAGTCGAGCCGCCTGGCGCCCGGATCGGGTCACGTTCGACCGCGGTTTTGAGCCGGATCAGGCCAGGCCCGGGGGGCTCGGCTAAAATGTCGGCCACATTCCGCTGCAATCCCCGCTCATGGCCTCCCCCTACGGCACCGAAACCGTGCTGGACGTCCGTCACTGGACCGATGCCTATTTCAGCTTCACCACCACCCGCGACGACGGCTTCCGTTTCGACAACGGCCAGTTCGTGATGATCGGGCTGGAGGTCCCGCAGGAAGACGGCTCGACGAAGCCGCTGATGCGCGCCTACTCGATCGCCAGCGCAAACTGGGAAGAACAGCTCGAATTCTTCAGCATCAAGGTCCAGAACGGCCCGCTGACCTCGCGGCTGCAGCACATCGCGCCGGGCGACACGATCCTGATCGGACGCAAGCCCACCGGCACCCTGCTGATCTCCGACGTGCACCCGGGGCGCAATCTGTACCTGCTGGCCACCGGCACCGGGCTGGCGCCGTGGATGGCGGTGGTCAAGGACCCGGCCACCTACGAACGCTTCGAGAAGATCGTGATCGTGCACGGCGTGCGCGGCGAACCCGACCTCGCCTACCGCGACTACATCGAACGCGAACTGCCGCGGCACGAGTTCCTCGGCGAGGAGATCGCGCGCAAGCTGCGGTACTACCCGGCGGTGAGCCGCGAGGATTTCCATTTCCACGGCCGTCTGCAGCGCGGACGGATCACCGATCTGATCGAGAGCGGCCGGGTCGCCGCGGACCTCGGCCTCGACCCGCTGGACGCGAAGCACGACCGCGCGATGATCTGCGGCAGCCCGGGCATGCTGGCCGACTTCCGCCGGATCCTCGACGCCCGCGGTTTCACCGCCTCGCCGCGGATCGGCACCGCCGGCGAATACGTGTTCGAGCGCGCCTTCGTCGAGAAGTGAAGCGCGCGCCGGGCGCGCTACACTCCGGGTCCGCTCCCGGCCCGAATCCGTCCATGCGCCTCCGCACGCCGCGTCGTATTCCGCTGATCTTCGCCCTGATCCTGCTGTCGATCGCGTCCCTCGCCGGCGCCGGCGACGCTCCGAAGCGGCCAGCGGTCGGCGAGATCCCGCCGGACGCGCTCGGCCGCGACCGCGAGGGCCAGGAGCAGACCGTCAGCCGGCACCGCGGCAAGGTCGTGATCGTGACCTTCTGGGCCTCGTGGTGCGGGCCGTGCCGCAAGGAACTGCCGGTCCTCGGCAAGTTCCAGCGCATCATCGGCCGCGATCATCTGGAGGTGATCGCGATCAACGTGAAGGAACCGCGCGCGGATTATCAGGCGGTGATCCGCGCCAACCGCGACATCGACGTGACCTGGGTGCACGACAGCAGCGGCGCGACCAGCGTGCAGTACGGAGTGGACTCGCTGCCCAACATGTTCGTGATCGATCGCGAGGGCCGCGTGGCCCACGTGCATCGCGGTTACACCGAGGAGAAGGTGCCGGTGTTCGTGCGCCAGATCGCCGCGCTGCTGCCGCCGGAAGTACTGGCCCGCCCGGCCGGCGGCGAGTGATCCGCGGCCCGGAAAGCGATGGCTCAGTTCTCGCCGTAGTGCAGCCAGATCCGGGCGCGCGATTCGTTGTCGAAGACCCGGCACTCGTAGCCGCGTTCGCGGGCGAGGATCTCGGCGACTTCCATGCGGCTGACCGCGGTGCCGCGGGCGTCGACGTAGGCCAGACGGACGTGCTCGAAGCCCTGCCCCGCCATGCCGGTCACCAGCCGGGACAACTGGTCTTCGGGCGGGACCACGCCGAAGGTGTGATCGATCACCAGCAACTGGTGCACGCCGGTGCGGCGGACCTCGGCGGCGATCCGGCCGAACAGCGCCAGCAGCGCGTCGGCGCTGTCGATCCAGCCGGTGACGTTCGCCACCAGCGCGCTGCTTTCGGTTTCCAGACGCAGGTCGAAACCTGGCTTGTCGGGATCGAAACCGACGCACATCGCCGCGAAACCCCTCAGCCCAGCGCCGCCTCGATGTCGGCGGCCATCGACTCGGGCTTGTCGGTCGGCGCGTAGCGCTTGATGACCCGGCCGTCGCGGCCGACCAGGAACTTGCTGAAGTTCCACTTGATCGCGTCGATGCCCAGCAGGCCGCCCTTCTGGTCCTTGAGCCACTTCCACAGCGGATGCGCGCTGGCGCCGTTGACATCGACCTTGGAGAACATCGGGAAGTCGACGTCGTAGGTCAGCGAGCAGAAGTTCTTGATCTCGGCCTCGTCGCCGGGCTCCTGATGCGCGAACTGGTCGCAGGGGAAGCCGAGCACCACCAGGCCGCGGTCGCGGTAGGTCTCCCACAGTTTCTGCAGACCGGCGTACTGCGGGGTGAAGCCGCACTTCGACGCCACGTTGACCACGAGCAGGACCTTGCCTTCGTAGTCGGACAGGGCGCGATCGTGGCCGTCGATGTCGATCGCGGAAAAATCGTAGGCGGTGCTCATGCCGGACTCCAGCCCTGGAGGGACGCAGTGAGGCGCGCAGTGTAGCGGATGTCGGTCACCGCGGCCGGGCACCGACGGCGCCGGATACGCAACCGCCTGAATTCATTGATGAAACCGCGGGCCCGGGAGAGCCGGACCCGCCGCTCCCGGCCGCGCTCAGGGCGCGGCCGGTGCCGGTTCGGCGGTCGATTGCAGACGCACCGGATCGGCGAAGGGCTTGATGCCGAGCGCCTCGAACATGTCGGCGGGGTAATGGGCGTTGCCGCTCTTGAGCACCAGCGCCACCCTGCGCAGGTCGGCGATGTCGCGGGTCGGGTCGCCGTCGACCAGCAGCAGATCGGCACGCTTCCCGACCTCGATCGAACCGCGGTCGCCGAGGGTGCGCGAGTGCTTCGCCGCGGTCCAGGTCGCCACCTGCAGCGCCTGGGACGGCGTCAGGCCGGCCTTCACGTACAGCTCCAGCTCGCGCTGCAGGGTGAAACCGGGCAAGGCGTCGGTGCCGGCGAGGATCGGCACGCCGGCGCGGTACATGCGGCCGACGAATTCGACCATCTTGTCGTAGGAGCGGTTGTAGCGCGCGGCGGTGGCGTCGTCGGGAATGTCGAACTCGGCGCTGCGCAGACCGCGCTGCACGTCCGGCGGCATGTGCGCGGCGACCGCGGCGTAGGCCTGCGACAGCTCGCCCGGGCGCTGGCGGATGAAATCGAACGTGGCCAGGGTCGGATCGATCGCGATCTGGTCGCGGGCGAGACGGGCGATGAAGTCCTGCACCGGCTTGCTGTCGAAATTCAGATCGGCGACGCCGCGCGCCGGCAGATAGAAACGTTCGAGCGTGCGGGTGTCGGTATCGTCCTTGACCAGGAAGTTCAGCAGCACCTGATTGATGTGCTGGATCTCGTCGTAGCCGGCGTCGAGCGCGTCCTGCGCGCGCAGGAACACCGGGACGTGCCCGCTCACCCGCAGGTCGCGGCTGTGCGCGTAGCTGACGGTGTCGCGCAGGATCTCCTTCGGGAAGGAGTTGTAGATCTTGATCTGCGGATAGCCGTTGGCGGCGTACCAGTCGATCGCGCGCTTCGCGCCGGCCAGGTCGGAGATCACGAAACCGTTGCGGGCCGACATCGGGCTCTCGCCCTCGATGAAGCCGGCGGCGACGATCGACGGCGACAGTAGGCGTCCGTCGCGCTCGGCGGCGATCAGCCCCTGCAGGGTCGCGTTGTCGTTGCCCATGTCGCGCACGGTGGTGACCCCGGCGGCCAGATGCAGGCCGCCCTGCCATTCGCTGACGTGGCCGTGCATGTCGAACAGCCCCGGCAGCAAGACCCGGCCGCCGGCATCGATGACCTGATCGGCCGCGGTGCGTTGCTCGCCGGCGCCGGAAATCGAAACGATCCGGCCGTTCTGGATCAGCAGGTCCGAGGCCGGGCCGAGCTGGGCGCGTTCGCTGTCGAAGATCCGTGCGTTGCGGATCACGGTGGTGCCGGACAGCGGATGGGTCAGCCTGCGCTGCAGTTCGGCCAGCGCCTCGGCTTCGGCCTGTTTCTGCCGCGCCTCGAGCGCGTCGCCGTTGCCCTGCCAGCCTTCCTCGATCAGGCGCAGGTAGCCGGGAACGATCTGCGCGAACAGTCGCGGACGGGCGTCGTCGGACACCCACAGGAAGCTCGGCGTGAAGCCGACGCCGGTGATCCGCATCAAGCGCACGGTGCGCTGCGCATCGCCATTGACCACCGGCAACTCGGCGACCGAGGTCATGCGCAGGGTGCCGCCGGGAATCAGCGGCAGCGCACCGTCGCTGCGCTGCGCCAGCGCGGCGAGCGCGTCGACTGCGCTCTGCGGTGTGCCCGCCAGGGGCCAGTAGGCCGCGCCCGCCACCGCCGGCTGCTCGCCGACGTCCGAGGTCGAGCGCCAGCGCGCGGTGCCGTTCTCGATCGCGAACGATTCGTCGATCGGGGCGCCGAAGGTCGAGCGGCCCTTGATCGCGTAGCGGCTGAAAGTGCCGTCGGCGGCGAGGGTGTACTCCTCCTTCAGCTCCGGTCCGCGGCCGTTGTCCTTGAACAGGAAATCGACCCGGACGACGCCGTCGTCGCCGCGTTCGACGATCTGGTGGCCGGCCTGTTTGCCGCCGTCGACCAGGGCGACATAGCGGAAGGTTTCGGCCGCCTGCGCGACGCAGGCGAAAGCGACAGATGCGATCAGGCTCGATGCCACCAGCATCGATTTCACCAGGACCAGCCTTCGACTGCGATTCATGACCTTCTCCCTTGCGGATGGGGGGTTCCGGGACCAGCCCGTCAGGCGACCAGCAGCGCGCGCAGCGCGGCTTCGTCGCCGTTGAAACGATCGAGATCGACCGCGCCGTTGACGCCGTCGACCCGGCCGCTCTGGCTGTATTGCCAGAAGGTCCAGGTCGTCCAGCCGCCGGGCAGCCGCGGCGCGGGCGCGTTCGTATATTCGGCCAGCCACAGCGGATGATCGCCGAAGCCCTGCAGCTGCGCGGCGGCGAAACTCAGGCCGGAATAGAGGATCGGCCTGACGCCGTAACGGCTCTGGATCAGATCGAGAAAACTGCGCAGCTGCGCGGGCAGACCCGGCAGGCTGTTGCTCGCCAGGACCTCGATGTCGACCACCGGCGGCAGATCGCCCGGCTTGAGGTCGAGATGCGCCGAAAGATTCGCGAACTGCGACTGGGCGTCGTGATCGGTGGTGTAGAAGTGATAGCCGCCGGCGTACAGGCCCGCGGCGCGCGCGCCGGCGATGTTGCGGGCGTAGTCCGGATCGGCGCCGGTCGCGCCCTGGCTGACCTTGACGAAGACGTAGCGGGTGCCGGCGGCGCGCAGCTTCGCGAAATCGACTTCGCCCTGCCA
>JBIJBH010000521.1:0-2505 GCA_044345315.1 Lysobacteraceae bacterium | reverse complement strand
CCCCATGCGGACGGAACACGGTCAGATCTGCACCTGCGCGCCCAGTTCGACCAGGCGATTGCCGGGGATGCGGAAGAAGCCGGTCGCCGAAGCGGCGTTGCGGTGCATGAGCACGAACAGCTTGTCGCGCCAGATCGGCATGCCGCGGCGATGGCTGGCGATCACGGTCTCGCGGCTGGCGAAATAGGTCGTGTCCATCGGATCGAAATGGATCCCGCCGCGATCGCAGCTGCGCATCAGCGCCAGCGGCACATCGGGCGTCTCCATGAAGCCGAACCGGATCAGCACGCGGTAGAAGTTCTCGCCGATCTCCTCGATCTTGAGCCGCTTGTCCTTTGGCGCGTAGGGCACGTTGAGCGTCTCGACGGTGAGGAACACGTTGCGCTCGTGCAGCACCTTGTTGTGCTTGAGGTTGTGCATGAGCGCGTGCGGGACCACGGTCTTGTCGGCGGTGAGGAACACCGCGGTGCCCGGCACCCGCACCGGCGGCGCCAGCATCAGCCCGGGCAGGAACACGTCGAGCTGGATGCCGTCCTTGCGGATCTCGGCGCCGAGCAGTTCGCGGCCGCGGCGCCAGGTGCGCATCAGGGTGAAGGCGCTGACCGCGATCAGCAGCGGGGCCCAGGCACCGATGCCGGAGAAGAGTTTGGCGGCGTTGGCGAACAGGAAGGCGCAGTCGATGATGAAGAACAGCACGCACAGCGGCAGGATCCAGCGCCGCGAATCCGGCCAGCGCACGTAGGCCACCAGCGCCAGCAGCAGGGTATCGATCAGCATCGTGCCGGTGACCGACAGGCCGTAGGCGGTGGCGAGCGCGCTCGAGCTCTGGAAGCTGAGGGTGAGCACGACCACCGCGGCGAACAGGATCCAGTTCACCGAGGGGACGTAGATCTGGCCCATCGCGTCCTTGGATGTATAGCGCACGGCCAGTCGCGGCAGATACCCCAGCTGCATCGCCTGGCGCGCGACCGAGAACGCACCGGTGATGACCGCCTGCGACGCGACCATCGCCGCGGTGGTCGCGAGCACCAGCATCGGGATCTGGCCCCACTCCGGCACCGACATGTAGAACGGGTTGGCGACCGCTTCCGGCTTCTCCAGCAGCACCGCGCCCTGACCGTAGTAGTTCAGCACCAGCGCCGGCAGCACGAAGCCGAACCAGCCCCAGCGGATCGGCTTCTTGCCGAAATGGCCGAGGTCGGCGTACAGCGCCTCGCCGCCGGTGACGGTGAGCACCACAGCGCCGAGGATCAGCACCGCGTGCCAGTCGTGGGTGGCGAAGAAATGCAGCGCCCAGTACGGATTGAGCGCCCACAGCACGATCGGGTTGTCGATGATGTTGAACAGGCCGACCGCGCCGATCACCACGAACCAGGTGATCATGATCGGACCGAAGGCGCGGCCGACCCGGGCGGTGCCGAAACGCTGGAAGGCGAACAGAGCGGCGAGGATCACCAGGCTGATCGGCAGCACCCATTGCTTGAACACCGGCGAGACCACTTCCAGACCCTCGACCGCGCCGAGCACGGTGATCGGCGGCGTGATCATGCCGTCGCTGAAGAACAGCGCGGCGCCGAAGATGCCGAGGATACCGACCGCGTAGCTCAGCCGCGAGCCCTTCTGCAGGCTGCGCTGGGCCAGCGCGGTCATCGCCATGATGCCGCCCTCGCCTTCGTTGTCGGCGCGCATGATCACGATCACGTACTTGAGCGTGACCACCAGGATCAGCGACCAGAAGCCGAGCGAGAGCATGCCCTTGACCGTGGCCGCGTCGGGCGTGAGCCCGAAATGCGGGTGGAACATTTCCTTGATGGTGTACAGCGGGCTGGTGCCGATGTCGCCGAACACCACACCGACCGCACCGGCGACGAGCGCCGCCAGACCGGCGGAACCGTGGCCGGAACCGTGACCGTGCGGGGCAGCGGCGGAATTGCTGGGAGTCTGGTTGCTCATCGCGGATGCCGTGAAGGCGCTCGGGGAGTGTGGGGAATGGAGGGGCTTCAGCGCAGCGCCGACTGCAGCGCCCTGCGGATGATCGCGGCCGCGTCGTCGCCGGCGGCGGCGGCGTCGCGGGCCATGCGCGCGGCCTCGGCGGGTTTGTAGCCGAGCTGCTGCAGGGCGCTGGTCGCCTCGGACTGCGCGTCGGCGGCGACGCCGGGCAGCGCGGCGGTGCCGCTGCCGACGAAATCGGCGGCGCGGTCGCGCAGTTCGACCACCATGCGCTCGGCGGTCTTCTTGCCGATGCCGGGGATGCGGGTGAGCGCGGTGACGTCGCCGGCGTGCACCAGGCGGCCGAATTCGTCCACGCTCACGCCCGAGAGCACGGCGAGCGCGATCTTCGCGCCGATCCCGCTGACCTTCTGCACGTCGCGGAACAGCCTGCGCTCGGCCTCGCGCAGGAAACCGTACAGCGAGACGCTGTCTTCCTTCTGCGCGTAGTGGGTGAACAGGGTCACTTCGCGACCGATCTCGGGCAAGTCGTAGAAGGTGCTCATCGGCGCTTCC
>JBIJBH010000131.1:0-8335 GCA_044345315.1 Lysobacteraceae bacterium | reverse complement strand
GCGGATCGCCGGCTTCGTCCGCGACGCCCTGCAGGCCCGCTTCTTCGGCAGTTCGCCGGCGATGGACGCCTTCGTCATCGCCTACCGCATCCCCAACTACCTGCGCCGGATCTTCGCCGAGGGCTCGATGCAGATGGCCTTCGTGCCGGTGCTCAACGAGATCCGCGAGCGCGGCGACCAGGCGGCGCTGAAGGAATTCGTCGACCGCATGGCCGGGGCCCTGTTCGCGGTGGTGTTCGTGGTCTCCGGCCTCGGCATGCTGGCGGCGCCGGTGGTGGCCGGGATCTTCGCGCCCGGCTCGGTCGACGAGCCGGAGAAGTTCGGCCTGATCGTGCAGATGCTGCGGATCACCTTCCCGTATCTGCTGTTCATTTCGATGATGGCGCTGGTGGCCTCGGTGCTGAACAGCTTCGGCCGCTTCGCGCTGCCGGCGGTGACGCCGGTGCTGCACAACCTGGTGATGATCGCGGCGATGCTGTGGCTGGCGCCGCGCTTCGCCGAGCCGGTGACGGCCCTGGCCTGGGGCGTGCTGGTCGCCGGCATCCTGCAGTTGGCGGTGCTGTGGCCGGCGCTGGGCCGGCTCGGGCTGCGGCCGACGCTCAAGCCCGGCTTCTCCAACCCGGACGTGCGCCGGGTCGCGAAGCTGATGATCCCGACCCTGTTCTCGTCCTCGGTCGCGCAGCTCAATCTGCTGGTCGGCACGATCTTCGCCTCGGTGCTGGTCACCGGCAGCCAGACCTGGCTGTACTTGTCCGACCGTCTGGTCGAATTCCCGCTGGGGCTGTTCGGGGTCGCGATCGGCACCGTGATCCTCCCGCATCTTTCGCGCCGGCATGCCGCGACCGATGCCGAGGGTTATTCGGCGGCGCTGGACTGGGGCCTGCGCCTCGCGCTGCTGGTCGGAGTCCCGGCGGCGCTGGGTCTGCTGCTGCTGGCCGAGCCGCTGACCGCGGTGGTCTATCAGGGCAATGCGTTCACCCCGCACGACACCCGGATGGCCGCGATCAGCCTGAGCGCGATGAGCATCGGCATCCCGGCGTTCATGCTGACCAAGGTGCTGTCGCCGGCGTTCTATGCGCGGCAGGATACGAAGACGCCGATGCGCGCCGCGATCCTGACCGTGTTCGCCAACGTCGCCATGACCATCGCCTTCACTCTGCCGCTGTGGCTGTACGACGTGCCCGGCGCGCATGGCGGCATCGCCCTGGCGACGGGGCTGGCCGGCATCTTCAACGCCTGGCTGCTGTGGCGGTATCTGCGCCGCGACGGCCTGCTGCGGCCGCAGCCGGGCTGGGGCCTGCATCTGCTGCGGATCGCGCTGGGCTGCGCGGCGATGACCGCGGCGGTGCTGGCGATCGACTTCCGGGTCGGCGACTGGACCGCGATCGCCGACCCCTGGTGGCGCGCCGGCCTGCTGCTGGGCGCGGTCGCGACCGGGGCGGGGGTCTACGCGCTGGTGCTGGTGCTCTGCGGGCTGCGTCCGCGCCATCTGCGGCATTGAGCGGCGGCCCGCGTGCGGCTCGGTCGCGCCTCTCCGATCGAACCTTGCCGGTCGGAACCGCTCCGGGCTCGCTATACTCCTGAATTGTCTGGACCTTCCGCCCGGTTTGCAGCCGGGCGTCCCCCCGAGCAATGACCCGACTCTTCCGCGACCTCGACGGCGGGCCGCTGTGCCCGGATGGCAGCGTGGTGTGCATCGGCGCCTTCGACGGCCTGCATCTGGGCCATCGTGCGCTGGTGAACCGCGCGGTCGAACGTGCCCGCGTCCTCGGCGTACCCGCGGTGGCGCTCAGTTTCGAGCCGCTGCCGCGCGAATTCTTCGCCGGCGCCACACCGCCGCCGCGATTGCACCTGCCGCGGATGAAGCTGGCCGGCTTCTCCGCGCTCGGCATCGATCTGGTCGGCCTGCTGCGCTTCCGCGCCGCGCTCGCCGGGCTGGCGCCGGAGGACTTCGTGCGGCGCCTGCTGGTCGCGCGGCTGCGCGCCCGCGAGGTCTGGGTCGGGCCCGATTTCCGCTTCGGCCGCGCCCGCGCCGGGCATCTCGGGCTGCTCGAAAGCATGGGCGCCGAACTGGGTTTCAGCGCCGGTGCGATCGCTCCGGTGGCGCTCGACGATCAACCCGTGTCCAGCACCCGGATCCGCGCCGCGCTGCAGGCCGGGGACTTCGTCACCGCCGGGCGCCTGCTCGGTCAGCCCTATGCGATCTCCGGCCGCGTGGTGCGCGGTCGCCAGCTCGGCCGCACCCTCGGGTATCCGACCGCGAATCTGCGCTTCGGCGGCCGCACGCCGGCGCTGCGCGGCATCTACGCCACCCGCGTGCACGGGGTCGGGCCTGATCCCTGGCCGTCGGTGTCCAGTTTCGGCACCCGGCCCACGGTGGACGGCCGCGAGCCGCTGCTGGAAGCGCATCTGTTCGATTTCGACGGCGACCTCTACGGCCGCCACATCGAAGTCGAATTCGTCGCCCGCCTGCGCGACGAGGAGAAATTCCCCGACCTGCCGACCCTGGTCGCGCAGATGGACCGCGACGCCGCGCAGGCCCGACGCCTGCTCGGCCTCGCCGGCGAGACAACGACGACAGAACGAGTCAGCGCGTGAGCGACCAAGAGAATCAACGCTACAAGTCCACGATCCATCTGCCCGCGACGGAGTTCCCGATGCGCGGCGATCTGCCGAAGCGCGAGCCGCAGACGCTGGCGCGCTGGGAGAGCGACGGCCTGTATGCGCAGGTCCGTGCCCATGCCAAGGGCCGTCCGCTGTTCGTGCTGCACGACGGTCCGCCCTATGCGAACGGTGCGATCCATATCGGCCACGCGGTGAACAAGATTCTCAAGGATGTCGTGGTCAAGTCCAGGCTGATGGACGGCTTCGACGCGCCCTACGTGCCGGGCTGGGACTGCCACGGCCTGCCGATCGAACTGCAGGTGGAAAAGAAGTTCGGCAAGGTCGGCGACAAGATCGACGCCGCCGCGTTCCGCGCGAAGTGCCGCGAATACGCCGGCGAGCAGATCGAGCTGCAGCGCCGCGACTTCAAGCGCCTCGGCGTGCTCGGCGACTGGGACAACCCGTATCGCACCATGGACTTCCGCTACGAGGCGGACATGCTGCGTTCGCTGGCGAAGATCGTCGAGCGCGGCCATCTCGCCCGCGGCGTGAAGCCGGTGCACTGGTGCTTCGACTGCGGTTCGGCGCTGGCCGAGGCCGAGATCGAGTACATGCACAAGCAGTCGCCGGCGATCGACGTCGCCTACGTGGCGCGCGATCCGAACGCGCTGGCGGCGACGTTCGGCGTCGTCCTCGACGACGACGCCGAAGTCGCGGTGCCGATCTGGACCACTACGCCGTGGACGCTGCCCGCGTCGCTGGCGGTCACGCTCGGTCCGGAGCTCGAATACGCGCTGGTCGAAGGCCCGGCGCAGGACGGTCGCAGGCGTCTGCTGGTGCTGGCCGAGGCCCTGGTCGACAAGGCGCTGCGCCGCTATGGCGTCGCCGAGCCGGTCGTGCTCGGTCGTGCCCAGGGCGCCGCGCTCGAAGGTCTGCTGCTTGCGCATCCTTTCTATGCGGAGCGCGATATCCCGCTGATCCTCGGCGATCATGTCAGCGCCGAAGACGGCACCGGCGCCGTGCACACCGCGCCCGGTCACGGCCAGGAAGACTTCGCGGTCGGCCTGAAATACGGCCTGGTCGCGAAATACACCGCCGCCCAGCTCAATCCGGTGAACGGCGCCGGCGTGTATCTGCCGTCGACGCCGGCCTTCGGCGACACCGCGCTGGCCGGTCTGCATATCTGGAAGGCGAACGCCACGATCGTCGAAGCGCTGCGTGCGAATGGTCGTCTGCTCGCGCATTTCACCCTCGAACACAGTTATCCGCACTGCTGGCGCCACAAGACCCCGGTGGCGTTCCGGGCCACGCCGCAGTGGTTCATCTCGATGGAACAGGCGAACCTGCGCGCCGACGCGCTGGACGCGATCAAGCAGGTCGAATGGTTCCCCGACTGGGGCCAGGCGCGGATCACCGGCATGATCGAGAACCGTCCCGACTGGACGATCTCGCGCCAGCGCACCTGGGGCGTGCCGATCGCGCTGTTCGTGCATCGCGAGACCGGCGAACCGCATCCGGATTCGGCCGCACTGATGCGCAAGGTCGCCGAGCGCGTCGAACGCGAAGGCGCCGACGCTTGGTACGCGCTCGACGCCGCCGAACTGCTCGGCGAACAGGCGCACGAATACGACAAGGTCCGCGACATCCTCGACGTCTGGTTCGATTCCGGCGTCAGTCACGACTGCGTGCTCGCGCAGCGGCCGCAGGACGGTCTGCGCAAGCCGGCGGACATGTATCTCGAAGGCTCCGACCAGCATCGCGGCTGGTTCCACAGTGCGCTGCTCACCGGCATCGCGATGGACGGCCACGCGCCGTACCGCCAGGTGCTCACCCACGGCTTCACCGTGGACGAGCAGGGCAAGAAGATGTCCAAGTCGCTCGGCAACGTGGTCGAGCCGCAGAAGGTGATCGACCAGATGGGCGCCGACGTGCTGCGCCTGTGGGTCGCCGCGGCCGACTACCGCAACGAAATGTCGGTCTCCGACACCATCCTCAAGCGCAACGCCGACGTCTATCGCCGGATCCGCAACACCGCGCGCTTCCTGCTCGGCAACCTGCACGGTTTCGAGCCGGCGCAGCATCTGCTGCCGCTGGAGGACATGCTGGCGCTGGATCGCTGGGCGGTACACCGCGCTGATGCGCTGCAGCGCGAGATCGCCGCCGCCTACCGTCGCTACGATTTCCCTGAAGTGGTGCAGGCGCTGATCAATTTCTGCAGCGTCGATCTGGGTGCGCTGTATCTGGACGTCACCAAGGACCGCCTGTACACGATGCGCGAGGATTCCCGCGGCCGGCGCAGCGCGCAGAGCGCGATGTACCGGATCGCGGAGGCCTTCGCGCGCTGGATCGCGCCGATCCTCAGCTTCACCGCCGATGAGCTCTGGCGCCATCTGCCGACGCAGACCGACACCGGTCCGCGGCTCGGCCATGTGCTGTTCGCGACCTGGTATGAGGGCCTCGCGCCGCTGCCGGAGGATGCGCCGCTGAATGCGGAACGATTCACGCGGCTGCTGGCGCTGCGCGAGCAGGTGGCGAAGGTGCTGGAACCGATGCGCGCGAGCGGCGAGATCGGCGCGGCGCTGGATGCGGAGATCGCGATCGCCTGCAATGCCGAGGATTTCGCGTGGCTCGCGCCGCTCGCGGAGGAGCTGCGTTTCCTGTTCATCAGCAGCGATGTGAGCGTGGTGCAGGGCGAGCCGGGCGTGACCGCCGCGGTCAGCGTAAAGCCGAAGTGCATCCGCTGCTGGCATCACCGCGATGATGTCGGCGCGCACCCCGACCATCCGGAGATCTGCGGCCGCTGCGTGAGCAACGTCGAAGGTCCGGGCGAGGCGCGGCAGTGGTTCTGACCCTTTCCCGCCGGATCGGTAGAGCGGCTTTCAGGCCGCTGCATCGCATCGCGATTTGCCCGTCCCGTCGAAGTCCAGCGGGCTGAAGCCCGCTCTACCGAACCCGACGCTCTTCAACCTGGCGTTCTCCATGACTTCATTCCCAAAACCCAACGCCCTGATCTGGCTGATCCTGTCCGCGGTGATCATCGGGCTCGACCAGTGGACCAAGTACTGGGTGCTGACCAGCCTGCCCGAGCACCAGCCGGTGGTCGTGATCGAAGGTTTCTGGAACTGGTACCGCAGCTACAACACCGGCGCCGCGTTCAGCTTCCTTGCCGGTACCAGTTGGGGCAAGTACCTGTTCAGCGTGCTCGCCGTGGTCATCAGCGGAATCCTGATCGTATGGCTGGCGCGCACCGCGCGCGGCGACTGGCGCAACGCGCTGCCGTTCTCGCTGGTGATCGGCGGCGCGCTCGGCAACCTGCTGGACCGGCTGCAGCACGGGCATGTGGTCGACTTCATCCAGTGGCACTGGAAACACCAGTATTACTGGCCTTCGTTCAACGTCGCCGACTCGGCGATCGTCGCCGGCGCGATCGGCCTGGTCGCCTTCGGGGTGTTCGGCGATCACCAGAAGCAGGCCCCGGAAAAGACTGACCCCTGAAAAACAGGCCCCGAAAGGGACCTGACCGGGTCGTATAATCCCGCCATGGAAATCATTCTCGCCAATCCCCGCGGTTTCTGCGCCGGCGTCGACCGCGCGATCGAGATCGTCAAGCGCGCGATCGAACTGCTCGGCGCGCCGATCTACGTGCGTCACGAGGTCGTCCACAACCGGTTCGTGGTCGAAGACCTGCGTCAGCGCGGTGCGGTGTTCGTCGAGGAACTGGACGAAGTGCCCGACGGCGCCACCGTGATCTTCAGCGCCCACGGCGTCTCGCAGGCGGTGCGCACCGAGGCCGACCGCCGCGGGCTCAAGGTCTTCGACGCGACCTGCCCGCTGGTGACCAAGGTTCATCTCGAAGTCGCCCGCCACTGCCGCGCCGGGCGCGACGTGGTCCTGATCGGTCACGCCGGCCATCCCGAGGTCGAGGGCACCATGGGCCAGTGGCTGACCGAGGGCGGCGTCGGCCGGATCTACCTGGTCGAAGACCTGGACGATGTCGCCACGCTCGCGGTCGGGCAGCCCGACAACCTCGCCTACACCACCCAGACCACGCTGTCGGTCGACGACACCCGCGGCATCATCGAGGCCCTGCGCACCAGGTACCCCGCGATCCAGGGCCCGCGCAACGACGACATCTGCTACGCCACCCAGAACCGCCAGGACGCCGTGCGCGAGCTGTCGGCGCAGTGCGATCTGGTGCTGGTGGTGGGCTCGCCGAACAGCTCCAACTCCAATCGCCTGCGCGAACTGGCCGAGCGCGAAGGCGTCGAGGCCTACCTGATCGACGGCGCCGACGAGATCGACCCGCGCTGGGTCGAAGGCCGCCGCCACATCGGCGTGACCGCCGGCGCTTCCGCCCCCGACGTGCTGGTGCAGGGGGTCATCGCCCGCCTGCGCGCCCTGGGCGCCGGCGACCTGCGCGAGCTCTCGGGCAAGCCCGAGGACATGATCTTCGCCCTGCCCAAGGAACTGCGGTTGCAACTGGTCGATTGACCGCGGCGCCGGCCGGCTCCTACAATTGTCGCCCGGTTTCGCCGTCCTCGAAGACTGCGGATCCCGCAGATTCAACCACTTATGCCGGAATAGCTCAGTCGGTAGAGCGGCGCATTCGTAATGCGTAGGTCGCAGGTTCGACTCCTGTTTCCGGCACCACGTTACCCCAGGCACAGGTCAGGCAGCGACGACGAACGAGTCGTTGCGAGGGGAAGCCCCAACGCACGGGCTACTCATGGCAGCCTCAAGAAGAACGCCCCGCACCGCGGGGCGTTCGTTTGTTCGGGCCTGCGAAAACACCGCATCGCCCAAGTCCACGCGTCTCGTCAATTGCGACCGCCCGCGGCTACAGTAGGCGACCGCATCGCCCGGAGCCGCCGTGAATCGACCCGCCAGCCGCGCCGCCGGCAAGGCCGCCGCGAAGACCCGCACCGCCTTCGTCTGCGGCGAATGCGGCGCGGAGCACGGCAAGTGGCAGGGGCAGTGCGGGGAATGCGGGGCCTGGAACACGCTCACCCAGATCGTGCTCGAATCCGCCGAGGCTGCCGCCTCGCCGGCCGCTCGGCGCGGCGGGTGGGCCGGCAAGGTCGATCCGCCGAAGATCACCGCGCTCAGGGACGTGCTCCAGCACGAGGATGTGCGCACCACCACCGGCATCGGCGAATTCGACCGGGTGCTCGGCGGCGGTCTGGTCGAGGGCGCGGTGGTGCTGATCGGCGGCGATCCGGGCATCGGCAAATCGACCCTGCTGCTGCAGGCGCTGGCCGCCATGGGCGGGCGGCTGCCGGCGCTGTACGTCACCGGCGAGGAGTCGCTGGGCCAGGTCGCCGGCCGCGCCGCGCGGCTCGGTCTGCCGCTGGAAGGCCTGAGCGCGCTGGCCGAGACCGGGGTCGAGCGGATCCTCGAACAGGCCGCGCAGATGCGGCCGCGGCTGCTGGTCGCCGATTCGGTGCAGACCCTGTGGACCGAAACCCTGACCGCGGCGCCGGGTTCGGTCAGCCAGGTCCGCGAAAGCGCCGCGCGGCTGGTGCGTTACGCCAAGGAAACCGGCACCGCGATCTTCCTGGTCGGCCACGTCACCAAGGAAGGCGGCATCGCCGGTCCGCGCGTGCTCGAGCACATGGTCGATGCCGTGCTGTATTTCGAAGGCGATGCCGGCAGCCGGTTCCGGGTGCTGCGCGCGTTCAAGAACCGCTTCGGTGCGGTCAACGAACTGGGCGTGTTCGCGATGGGCGACAAG
>JBIJBH010000142.1:0-8015 GCA_044345315.1 Lysobacteraceae bacterium | reverse complement strand
CACGGGAACTCGCGCCGCATCCGTCGGGTCGATCCCGCATCGACCGTTCCGGGGATTCGACCATGCCGCGCACCGCCGCCGCCTCAGCCTCCGCATCGCAGGCGCGCCGCAGGGAGTGGGCCACGCTGGCCCTGTTCCTGCTGCTGCTCGCGCTCGCCCGCACTTCGCTGGCCAACCACTATCAGGTCCCCAGCGGCTCGATGGAGCCGAACCTGCGCCCCGGCGATCGTGTCGTCGTGAACATGCTGGCCTACGGCCTGCGCGTGCCGTTCACCGATATCGAACTGATCGATCGCGGCGAACCGCAGCGCGGCGACGTGGTGGTGTTCAAATCGCCCGACGACGGCACCCGTCTGATCAAGCGCGTGGTCGCGGTCGGCGGCGACCAGGTGGCCCTGATCGACGGCCGGCTGTGGATCGATGGCCAGCCGCTGCACGATGCGGACGCTTCCGACATCGAGCACTTCGGCGATCGCGACGTGCCTCTGGACCTGCGTCACGGCGGTGGCCCCGACATCTTCGATACGACGGTGCCGCAGGGCATGGCGCTGGTGCTGGGCGATCACCGCGGCAACAGCCGCGATGGCCGCTATTTCGGCCTGGTGCCGATGGCGTCGCTCTACGGCAAGGCGGTCGCGGTGTACTGGCGCACCGGCGAGGGTCCGGGCTGGACGCGGCTGTGATCAATGCCGCCGTGATCCGATCGACGCAGATTCAGCGCAGCGCCGCCGCGGTGCTGCGCAGGTCGCCGTCGTTCTCGGCCGGCTGCACGCCGAGCAATCGCGCCATCAGCGGGTAGAGATCCACGCTCTCGAACGGCGGCAGGATCGTGCCGCTGCGGAACGACGGGCCGTTCGCCACGAACACCGCGCGCATCGACGGGTCTTCCGGCGCGAAGCCGTGTTCGGCCCGCACCGGCTGCGGCTGCAGCCGATGCCGCCGCGCCTGCACCCGCCAGCCGGCGTCGGCCTGGCAGACGATCGCGGGAATCCGCGGATGCGTGCCGTAGCGCCAGGCTGGTGGCAGTTCGCCCTTGCGCCAGCAGGCGTAATTCTGGTGACGGCCGAGGAAGGCGCGCTCGACCTCGGCCGTGCGTCCCGGCGCGGGCTCCAGCCCGATCACATGCCCCCACCACACCACCTCGTAGGCGTCTTCGGCGAGGCGATCGTCCAGCCAGCGCACCTGTTCGCGCGGCACATCGGCCATGCCGTGATCGGAGACGAGGATCAGGTCGGTGCCCGCGCGCAGCCCGCGCGCTTCGAGACCGGCGAGCAAGCGCTGCAGCGCGGCATCGATATCGCGCAGCGCCGCGCGCGCCGGCGGCGATCCGATCCCATCCCCATGCGCGGCCACGTCGAACTGCTCGAAATACAGGGTGATCAGACGCGGCCGCTGCGCCGCGGGCAGATCCAGCCAGGACAGCACCTGATCGACCCGCGCGTTCGGCGGCAGGTCGCTGTCGAAATGGCGGTACATGCGCGGACGCTGGCCTGCGATCTCCGCTTCCGACCCCGGCCAGAACATGGTCGCAGCGATCCCGCCCTGACGCTGCAGCGTGGCCCAGATCGGCTCGCCGCCCCACCAGCGCCCGTCCTTCGCGCTGGACTCCTTCGAAATGAACACGCCCAGCCGCGCATCGCGCATGTTGTTGTGGACGATGCCGTGGCGGTCCGGACGCAGCCCGGTCACCAGGGTGTAGTGCGTCGGGAAAGTGAGGGTGGGGTAGCTCGGCGTCATCCACTCCGCACGCACGCCGCCCGCGGCCAGCGCATCGAGGGTCGGCATCGCGCCGGTGCCGGGCACGTCCGCGCGCAGGCCGTCGATCGAGATCAGGATCAGCGCCCGCGGTGCCGAAGCGGCCGGAGCGTCGGTGCGCTTCGCGCCGGGCCCGGCACAGGCGGCGAGGCAGAGCAGGGCGGCGACGGCGACGAGGCGGACGGCCTTCCGGACAGACGACGACAGGCCGGCGGGCAGATGCGGCAAAGGCGAGGAGATCGACATCCGCCGATGATAAACGCCGCCGACGGCGATCCCGTCTCGGCGCACCCGTCAGGAGTCCGCCGTATGCCCCGCCTCGCCCGGATCCTCACGCTCGCCTGTGCCAGACTTTTTCCGCCGTGCGCGCCCGTGTCCGCCACAGAGGGCGCCGCACCCGGCCATCCCCCGGCCGGTCGCCGCCTTCCGCGCCGGTCGCCGCGAGACCTGCCCGGCCGGCTGAACGTCACCGCTGCGCATTCAGGCAATCGCCCGCGTTCCGGCGTATGGTTCGGGGATCGACAGGGACCCGGAGACACCGTCATGACCCGTCCGTACACCGCCCGCCTGCTCACCGCCCTCGCGCTCGCCGCCTGCTGCGGATTCGCTTCCGCCCAGACCGTGACCATCTCGAAAGAGTCCGGCGAAACCGAAACCGTCGCGACCGAAGCCGCCGAGCCCGCAACCGCCGAGCCCGCCCGCACCTGCCTGCGCAGCACCGGCTCGCGGATCGTCGAAGCGCAGAACCGCCGTGCCCAAAAGGACGGCAAACCGCAGCGCTGCAGCAACGCCTTCGGCCGCGTCTACACCGCCGAAGATCTCGACAGCACCGGCCACACCAACATCGCCGACGCCCTGCGCAGCCTCGATCCGCGCGTGCGCTGAGTCGACCTCGCCCTTGACACGCACGAACGCCCGGCCAATGCCGGGCGTTCGTGCATGACACTCGTACCGAAGGTCGGAACCGTGCCGGGTCAGTCCCAAGGATTGGCGGGCTGATCGTTGATCCGGACCCAGAACCGGGTCGCCGTCGGCAGCAGGCCGTTCGCCCAGAACGCCCAGCCGCCGCTGAAGGCGAGTCCCGTGCCGTAGCGGCCGTCGTGGAACTCGGCCATCCGCCATCCCGGGCCGAAACTTGAAGCGCACAACGCATCCGCTACCGCAGGGCTGGCCAATTGCGATCCGGGCACCGGCAGCGTCGCCGCCACGGTTCCGCGAGCCCAGCCGGCGTAGAAATCGGGGAAGACGCCAGCGGGTACGGCGGCGTTGTTGATGAACAGGCAAAGTACCGGCAGCGACGCCGAAGGTGAGATATCGCCCACGTAGGGGTTGGTGCTTGCATCGCTGCCGACCAGCACATGGCCGCTCCGCTGTTCGAGTACTCGCCAGGTCATGCCGGCATGGGTCGCGTTGCCGGCGGTCCCGACGTAGAGCAGACGGTTGGCCGAACCCGGGCCGGGGTTGCCGACGACGTTGGGGGTCGCCGAGTTCAACAGCGCGTTTCTGACGTCGGCCGGACTCGCAGCGGGATTGTTGCGCAGAAAGACTGCGGCCGCACCAGCCACCAGCGGCGCCGAGAACGACGTGCCGCTCATCGTCCGATAACTGCCGTCGCCGGAAAAATCGGCGAGGTAAAGACTCACGCCTGGAGCGAAGATTTCCACCTTGCCGAAATTGCCGAACGAAGCGCGATTGTCGTTGATGTCTGTCGCGCTGACCGAGATCGCTTCCGGGGCTCGCGCGGGCGAGGAGCGGTTCGCGTTCTTGTTTTCGTTGCCGGCGGCGGCGATCACGGTTACGCCGGCGTTCACGGCGCGGCGGACGGCGCGATCCATGGGCGTACGCAGATTGAACCAGCGCCGCCAGAAACCCGGCGAAGCGCCGTAGCTCACGTTCGCGACAGCCGGTTTGCGATGGAAGCGTGCGACCCAGTCCAGCCCCGCCACGATCGTCGAGGAGGTCACCGAAACGAGCGGATTGTAGGCGGTTCCCCTGCACCCGGCGATTCGTACCGAGATCAGATTCGCGCCGCGGGCGATGCCGGAATTCGCGCCGGCGGCCGCACTGCCTACCGCGGTGCCGTGGCCGTTGCAATCATCGCGAGTGCCTAGGAAGCGGATGAAGTCTGCTTCCTGAGTGGCGCGACCGCCGAATTCGACATGACTGCGCCGGAATCCCGTGTCGAGAATGTAGATGTTGACGCCCGCGCCGTCATTGGGCGGCGTGAATATCCAGTCGAACGCCCTGATGCGGGAATCCACGCGATCCTGATGCCATTCGATCTGCGCTTCAGCATAGCTGTCCTGATCGACCGACTCCACCCGCGGATCGGCGCTCATCGCACGGGCCTGCGCTTCGCTCGCATTGAACGAAAAACCGAGTACTGCCGGAAACAGATCGATCATCGTGCCGCCATGGGCGGACAACAACTGCTGGGCCAGTCCTTCGACCGACGATTCCGGCGTGCCCTCCGGGAGCAGCGCGAGATACTGGTTCGGCACCGGCGCATCGGAAGGAACGAACTTCGGCATCTGCACTGCCGGAATCTCGCCCGCAGAGTCCCACGGGTTCGCGGGTTGATCTTCGATCGCGACCCAGAAGCGCTGGCCCGCGGGCAAGTGACCAGCGGCCCAGAAGCTCCAGCCGCCGGGCATCCAGAAGGTTCCACCCGGTTCCTCGGGGGGTAATATCTCTTCCAATCCTCCGCCGGGCGACCACGGGTCCAGTTGCATTGGATAGAAACCGTCGTGGAATTCGGCCAGACGCCATCCATCGCCGAAGGTTTCGCTGCAGATCTCATCGCCCTGTGCCCGCGAAGTCAGTACGGTGGCCGCGATCGGCGGCGTCAGCCGCGCTTCGCCCTGTGCCCAGCCGTTGTAGAAGTCGAAAAGCACGCCGCCGGGAGGCGCTCGCCCATCCACGCGCAGGCACAGGATCGGCAGGAACTGGTCGATGGTGCTGTCCCCGGCGTAGGGGTTGGTCAGGCTGTCGGAGCCGAGATGAGTGTGCCCGTCGTGATGGCCCAGCACCGTCCAAGTCATTCCTTTCCGGATGTTCTGGGAGGCATGGGCCGGAAGGATGCACAGCAGCAGGACGAGCAGCAGAAGATACGCGGTCGCGCGCGCAGGGTGGGCATCAACGGCGTTGATGCAGGTGCGTCGGTCAAACATGTTTTCCTCTCCATGGAAACAGAGCCTTGCGCAAGCGCAGGGCTGTTGTGGTGTGTCGGCGTCCTGCCGATGAGTTCCGGAACCCGATGCGACGCCGAATCTGCCTTGCAGCATGCGCGATTTTGCGCGGCGCGCTCGACAGTAATGTGAAGACGATCAGTGATCGAAGCGAAGATCGTTACCGGTGCGCAGAATTGCGACAACGATCCGATTCCGTTCAGCCGAACAAATCCCCGCTCCCCGCCATCGTCGCGGGGAGCGCGCCTTCCAGCCTCAGCAGCGCTTCCTTGAGCGGCAGACCGCCGCCGAAGCCGGTCAGTCCGCCGTCGGCGCCGATCACACGATGACAGGGCAGCACGATCGGCAGGGGATTGCGTCCGTTCGCTGCGCCCACCGCACGCACCGCCGCGGGCCGGCCAATTACCTGCGCCAGCCTGCCGTAGCTCCAGGTCGTGCCCCACGGAATCGTCGCCAGCGCGCGCCACACTTCGCGCTGGAATGCGGTGCCTTCCGGCGCCAGCGGCAGTTCGAACACCCTGCGTTTGCCGGCGAAATACTCGCCCAACTGCGCCGCGGCCAGCGCCAGCGTGTCCGCGACCTCGTCGCGCGCGCCGGGTCTCCAGTCGTGACGATCGGCCGGATGCCGGTTGCTCGGGAATTCGATATGCCGCAGCCCGACCGTATCCGCGGCCAGCGTCAAGCGGCCGATCGGCGATTCGATGCGTGTGAAGTACAGGGTCGCGCTCATGCCGCCTCCGCCTGCGCCGCGTCCTGCGGCAGATGCCACAGCAGCAGCACCGCATAGGCACGCCACGGCCGCCACGCCTGCGAGCGCGCTTCGGTCGCGCGCTCGCTCAGGCGCGCCGCGCCCGTGGTTGAAAGGTCCGTTCTCGCGAGCCGCTGTTGCAGCACCAGATCGCCGGCCGGGAACGCATCCGGCAAGGCCAGCCCGCGCATCGCGATGTAGTGCGCAGTCCACGCGCCGATGCCGGGCAGGGCGGTGGCGCGTTCGACGAACGCCTCCAGCCGCTGTCCGCCTGCGAACGACAGCTCGCCCGCGCTCACCGCCGCGGCCAGACGGCGGATCGTCGCCGCGCGGGTTTTCGGCAGGCCGATCGTTTCCAGCGGCGCATCGCGCAGCGTTTCGGGTGCGGGGAACGTGCGATCCAGCCCTTCGGGCGCGCCGTCGCGATGACCGCCCCAGACATCGACCAGCCGCCGCGCCAGCGTGGTCGCGCCGGCGACGCTGATCTGCTGCCCCAGCACCGCGCGCACCGCCAGTTCGAAGCCGTCCCAGCCACAGGGCACCCGCAGCCCCGGATGCAGCGCGATCGCGCGCCGCAGCAGCGGGTCCTGCGCGAGCGCCGCATGCACCGCGCGCAGATCGGCGTCGAGATCGAACATCCGCCGCACCCGGCGGACGATGTCCGGAATCGCGCGCGGATCGGCGTCGGCGATCTCCAGCTGCAGCTCCGGCCGGTCCGCGACCGCGCGCACCCGCAGCCACGCGCGCCCCGGCCCGATCGCGCGTTAGTACGCATCCGCGCTCACGCGCTCGATCCCGGGAATCGCGCGCTTCGCCGCAAACGCGAGCATCGTCGCGAAGTCGAGTGGCGGCCGATAGCCCAGGCGCAGCCGCAGCGTGCCGCTCGGCGCCTTCGCCGCCGCGGCCTGACGGCGGATCGCGGTCGGCGCCAGACCGCAGCCCCCGCGGAACGCCGCATTGAAACGGCGCAGACTGTTGTATCCCGCCGCCAGCGCGACATCCGTCGCCGGCAGCGCGGTTTCGGTCAGCAGCTGTTTCGCCAGCAGAAGACGCCGGGTCGCATGCACCGCATGCGGGGTCGCACCGACATGCGCGAGAAACACCCGCTGCAGCTGTCGCGCACTGAGGCCCACGCCCGCGGCCAGCGCGGCGACGCTGCCGTCCTGCAGCGCGCCCTCGGCGATCAGCGCCAGCGCCCGCCGCACCGCGTCCTCGCGCACCTGCGCGAACGCCTCCGGCGACAGCTCCGGCCGGCAGCGCAGGCATGGGCGGAACCCGGCGGCGCTTGCGGAGGCCGCGTTCGGATGGAAAACGATGTTCGCGCGCTTCGGCGGCGGCGCCGGGCACACGGGCCGGCAGTAGATGCCGGTGCTGCGCACCGCGACGAAGAACAGACCGTCGAAGCGATGGTCCTTCGCTGCCATCGCGCGCAGACAGACCTCGCGCGGCGGCATGGCGTCGGTGGCGGCGATGGCGTCGGTCATGGCGCGATCCTACCCCGTCGGGCAGGCCGGAACTCGCCGTTTTCGGACATCGGTGTCATGGCGTGTGTTTTGGGGTTTCGCGAACAGCGAATCTCCCCGCCATCGCTGCGCGATGTCGGCCCCCTTTTGCAAAGGGGGCAATCGCTGTCTTGGCCGAGAGCTGGTCTTTGCTACGGCCGCCTCGATCATGGCAGCGCTGGGGCCCGTGGCAGATCGCCCCCTTTGCAAAAGGGCGCCGGCGCCCGCGCAGCGGGCGACGGGGGGATTCGCTTCCCCGGCCGCCGGGCACACCCGACGACAGGCGTAAAATCGCCGCATCGTCTCCAGGAGCAGCGCGCATGGCCCCGTCCATTCCCTTCGGCAGCAACCGCCACGACCCCTCCCGCGTCATCCGCGCCCCGCGCGGCGCCGAGAAGACCTGCAAATCGTGGCTGACCGAAGCCGCGTACCGGATGATCCAGAACAACCTCGATCCCGACGTCGCCGAGCGCCCCGAGGACCTCGTCGTCTACGGCGGCATCGGCCGCGCCGCGCGCGACTGGGACTGCTACGACGCGATCCTGAAGTCGCTGCGCGAACTCGGCGATGACCAGACCCTGCTGGTGCAGTCCGGCAAACCGGTCGGCATCTTCCCGACCCATCCCGACGCCCCGCGCGTGCTGATCGCCAATTCCAATCTCGTCCCACACTGGGCGACCTGGGAACATTTCAACGCGCTGGATCGCAAGGGCCTGATGATGTACGGCCAGATGACCGCCGGCAGCTGGATCTACATCGGCAGCCAGGGCATCGTCCAGGGTACCTACGAAACCTTCGTCGAAATGGGCCGCCAGCACTACG
>JBIJBH010000006.1:0-21567 GCA_044345315.1 Lysobacteraceae bacterium | reverse complement strand
AACAGGCGACCGATCTCGACGACGCCCTCGCGCGAATCGAAAAGTACTGCGCTGCCGGCGAAGCGAAATCGATCGCGCTGCTCGGCAACGCCGCCGAACTGCTGCCCGAATTCGTGCGCCGCGGCGTGCGTCCCGACGCCGTCACCGACCAGACCTCCGCCCACGACCCGCTGCACGGCTATCTCCCCGCGGGCTGGACGCTCGAACAATGGTTCGACAAACAGTCCACCGAGCCGGAGGCAGTGATCGAAGCCGCCAAGCACTCGATGCGCATCCACGTCGAAGCCATGTTGCACTTCGAGGACATGGGCATCCCGACCTTCGACTACGGCAACAACATCCGCCAGATGGCCTTCGAGATGGGCTGCAGGGATGCGTTCGACTTCCCCGGCTTCGTGCCCGCCTACGTGCGCCCGCTGTTCTGCCGCGGCATCGGCCCGTTCCGCTGGGTCGCGCTCAGCGGCGATCCCGAGGACATTGCGAAGACCGACGCGAAGGTGAAGGAACTCATCCCCGACGACGCGCATCTGCACCGCTGGCTCGACATGGCCAAGGAACGCATCGCCTTCCAGGGCCTGCCCGCACGCATCTGCTGGGTCGGCCTTGGCCTGCGCCACAAGCTCGGCCTCGCCTTCAACGAAATGGTGCGCAATGGCGAACTGAAGGCGCCGATCGTGATCGGCCGCGATCATCTCGACAGCGGCAGCGTCGCCTCGCCCAACCGCGAAACCGAAGCCATGCAGGACGGCAGCGATGCGGTCAGCGACTGGCCCCTGCTCAACGCGATGTTGAATGTGGCTGGCGGCGCGACCTGGGTGTCGCTGCATCACGGAGGCGGAGTGGGGATGGGGTTTTCGCAGCACAGCGGCGTCGTCATCGTCTGCGACGGTTCGGTTGAAGCGGACAAACGCATCGCGCGGGTGTTGTGGAATGATCCGGGGACCGGCGTGATGCGGCATGCGGATGCGGGGTATGAGATCGCGAAGCGATGCGCGAAAGAGCAGGGGTTGAATCTGCCGATGCTGTGATGCTTTTGTAGGGTGGGGTAAGCGAAGCGCAACCCCACCTTGGATTTGACAATGTTTCAGGGCGGGGCGGAATTTGTCGGATAACGCGAGTATTCGGGTGTTATCTGGCCATTTGCGCCGTGTAACACCATCGACGAATCGATAGACTAGGCCGTTGATGACTCTTTGTTCGATTGATTTTATTGATCGAAGCGACGTTGACGACCTTCTGGCTCGGCGCGAGAATCCGGGTTATGCCCCACTTTGGGGTCTAATCATAGTTGGGTGCGTAAATTACTGGTCGCTGATAACTTAAAAGGAGACTTATGGAGCAAGTGTTGGAAATGCTAAAAAATGGTGATGCCACGATTGTTGCAGCTTTCGTTGAAGCCGATAAAAAATGGCAAGAATTACTTTCAGACATTGACCATGTTTCTATTCAAGATCTAGCCAAACGGTTGTCGTCTGCACAAATGTATTTTGAAAGAATTTGCGGTGATATTTATCTCGGCAAAGTTGTCATGGCCTGGTCTGGATTTTCACATCTGTATTCATGCGATGTCGGTTTTGAAGATAATGGTCCGAAAGCCTATAAGCTGTTTCAGTCTTTCGGAAAAAGTATGTGCAGCATAGAGGTAAAGCACTCCGTGGAGAGAGCGGCTGAAATGTATGGTGTAAAAGACTATTCATAAAGCAAACCAACCGGGACACCAACAATCCCCAGTGAAGCAATCAGAGCGATTCGATCCGCCTCGAATCGCTCCGATCTATCCTCAAAATGATCCACACCGGGACACCCACAAATTCCAATCAGGGAACCCGATACAAACCGAACCGGGACACCCACAATTCCCAGTGAAGCAATCGGAGCTGACCGAAATCAATCGGGACACCCACAATCTCCAATGAAGCAATCGGAGCGATCCACTCCTCCCTGAATCGCTCCGATTTCGCCCCGGAAATCCGGACTGAAATCCCATCGCCCACACCCAATCCTCCCTTTCGGGCTACTATTTCCGCTTCAACACCTCAGCCCAACGTCACCGCCAGTCGAATGCCTTTCAGCCACCGCTGACCGAGCCGTTCGGCGATGGCGATCAGATCCTGCGCAGAGCCCGCGGCGCGCGCCCATCCGCTGCCGAAGGCGGACACGCGGTTCGTCCAGCGATCTGCATCGCGATCTATGATCGCGAGAATGGCAGGTGCATCCTCCTCGATGCGCCCGCGCTTGCCCGGTGCAAGCACTCGGCCAGTCCACTCCAGCGCCTGCAGATAATCCGCAGTGCTGAGATCGAAGTTCGGGCGCAGTTTGCCCATGATCGGACCGAGCGGTCGGGTCAGCGTGGCCGGGTCCGATTGCGCCGCCTCGATACGCGAAGCGACGCTCGTATGCGCCGAGCTATCGAGCCGTTCCGCGATCCCGGCCCGGATCGGATTGAGGTCGACATACGCCATGGCCGCCAGCACCGCGCGGTCATCGCACAGCAACTGGCACTTGTAGCGACCTTCCCAGAACCGTCCCTTGCAGCTGTCCTCGCGATTCGCACGGCGGGCGATCGGTTCGGCCAGGCAGCGCATCAGCCAGGACAGGCTGCCGAGCCGCCGACGGATGAGCGACAGTCGTGCCGGGTCGCACAGCAGACGCTGATGCTTGTGTTCGATGGCATCTGCGGAATCTTCGCGCGGCGGAAACAGGCGTATCCAGCGAGCAGCGACCTCCTCGTCAGACCATGCCGCCGCTCGTCCGGGATCGATCCCGACCACCAGATGCAGGTGATTGCTCATCACGGCATAGGCGTGGACGGCGACCGCGAAGCATTCGGCGACCAGATGAATCCGCGCTTCGACCCATGCCTTGCGATGCTCGAAGCAGCGTTTCGAGTACTCGTCGAACCCGCACAGGAAGGCCCGGCGCACGCATCGCTGGACGCAATGATAGGTGCCGGAGGTGTCCGGAGGTGCGATGTGGGCGCGGGGGCGGGTCATGCGGACATGATCGGCAGGTCGTCGCGTGTGCGCTGTCGGGAAATGCCGCGATCGCGTGTCAGGAAATCCCGAATCGTGGGTGTCCCTGTTTGAGCCGAATCATGGGTGTCCCTGCTTGAACCAGTATGAGATAGTGGGCCAGGATGATCCGGTCAGATTCGCTTGAATGAAGCGAACGTGGCCCACCATGTCGTCGCAAATCAACCTGGACCAGACACCTATATGGAACGAGACGAAGTGAACAAAGTAGCGATTTACTGGGATTTCGAGAATATCCATGCCAGTCTCGCCAATGAGGCCTTCGGCGAAGAGTGGTACAGAAACAACAACAACCGATTCTCGCCGCAACCGCCGCTGATCGATGTGAATCCGATTCTGGATTATGCGGCTTCGCTGGGAGATATCGCGATCAACAAGGCGTACGGCAACTGGCAGTGGTTCGGCAACTATCGCCATGCCATGAACGCGACCGGAATCGATCTGATCCAGATGTTTCCGCGTGGCCAGAATTCGAAGAACAGTGCGGACATCCGCATGGCCCTGGACGCTCTGTCGGACATCCATATCCACGGGCACATCAACCATGTCGTGATCGTCTCTTCCGACAGCGACTTCATCAGCCTTGCGCAAAAGATCAAGCAGGCAGGGAAGTTCGTCGCGGCGGTCGGCGTCGAGAGATACACGAACCGGTTTTTCATCGCGGCGTGCAACGAGTTCAAGTTCTACCATTCGCTCGTCGACAGGGCGCGGCCACCGCGCCCGGCAGACAATGCCACTGCGTCGGTTCCGGCAGGGCTTCCGGACGGTCAGGAAACGCCGAGTCCGTCGCAGGAGCCGGTCGGTCCCTTGTCTCTGGAGCATGCCAAAGAGGCGTTGCAGAAGGCCTTGTTGCATTTGACTGATCGTCTGGACGGTGCGCCGATCCCGAAGGCGAGTCTGAAACATGCAATCAAACGACTTCAGCCGTCGTTCGACGAGAAGGCGCTGGGGTTCTCAAATTTCTCCGCGTTCATCGACCATTTCAGCGATATCGTCACGGTGGTCGACACGGTCTCCGGTGGGCATGTCGAAGCCAAGTAACCCGCTCGTGTCTGCTTCCAGGTGTGGGTGAGGCAACAGCGCGAGCGGGTTAGGGGAGCCGATAGAAGAACGACTGGCCAGGCAGGCACAACCGGGATGCCTGCAACTCCCCTTGGGGGCGATCGGAGCGCTCCGATTCACGTTGAAGCACTGGATTTTTCTTCGGAATCTGCCTGAAGACATCCATTCTTCACGTCCGACGATTTCTTTCGAGGGATTTCCCATGCATCGCATGCGGCCGATGAATACTCACGTCGACAAACGCTTCAAGTGAGACGGTGGTCACTGTGGTATTCGTCTTGAGCAGATGCTCTTCTGCGCGCCTGCATCCTTGCCGTTTCGGAAAAACGTCGCCGCATGGCGGATTCATTCGCTTTGCGGGTTGACAACAGCAGTGCGCATTCGAAGCGCCAGTTCGGCCATGTGGATGGCACGATAAACGAAGGAGTCGTTGACGTGAGTGTTGACAAGTACGACAAGACGTATACCGGTAGGTTCTATGAGGAGGACATGCGCCATCTCATCGACGATTACTTCCGTGTCGAAGTCAAGAACGAGCAGCATGTTCCGCTGGGCGATCTCGGCACGCGACCGGTGATCTTCATCGCCAATCACTCCGCGATGGGGATGAGCTGGGACAATATCGTCTTCGATGCGGTCATGTATCGACGCCTCAAGGAGTTCCACGCATCCGGCGAGAAGGCACTCGACCGCAAGCCGCGCAGATTGATCGACCCCCTGCTGATCGGCGGCAAGCAGAGCCTCAACTTGTTCTCCATCAAGGATTGGTGGGAGAAGGTCGGCTGTCTGCCGGCGGCGCTGAAGAGCTATGAATACCTGATGGAGAGGAACATCCCTGTCTTCGTGTCTCCGGAAGGCACGGATGCGAGCAGCAAGAGCTTCACGAAACGATACCGGCTTCAGCCTTTTTCCACCTCGTTCATCCTGATGGCGCTGAAGTACGATGCGGAGGTCGTTCCCGTCACGATCACGAACGCGGAATACACCCGACCTTTCAATTTCAGGATCGATGCCCTGCATCGCTTCGTGAGGCGATACCTGGGGATGCCCTTGTTCCCCATTGGGCCGGCCGTCACGCAGATTCTGTTTCCTGCCACCTATCTGACCCCGTACCCCGTCAAGCTGATCTACGAGTTCCAGAAGCCCGTGCGCTTCCAGGGAGACGCGGCGACGGTGACGCGCGATGAACTCAAGCGGATGGCCGAACAGTTCCGCCAGCAGTTCCAGACGATGGTGGATGACAGCGTGCGCACATACCATCGGCCCTATGACCTCATCGGTTTCCTGAAGCGATTCATCATGTCGCCGAATCGCAGGCTGATGATCCCCTTTTTCTGGCACGGAAAGTTCTTGAAGACGGCAGGTTATCCGGGGTGGATGGCCCTGGCGTACAAGGTGCCTTTCGGATTTCCGCTCGTGAAATTGGCGCACATCTGGTTCGAAAGGAGGCGTATTCAAGCGCCCGGAAAGCCACTGGATTCGTGTTGAACATGCCCGATCGATGACGTGAATTCGCCTGCTGCATCGAACCGGAACCCGGGAGTTTCGGAGGGAAATGCCAGAGGGCATCCACCATTCTGCAGAAGTCCTGCGATATCGATCCGGGCGATATCTCTCGCCGGGAACTTTCGTGTGTCGAATGAGCCTTAGGCGCCGACCGCACATTCGTGTGACCATGAGATCTGTCGTGCGGAGCCCGCATCGCAAAGAACGGGTCGCTCGGCATGCCGCCGGAGGCACGCTCCGGCATGGAAGAGGCCCATCTCGTGGGGCCATCGCGATAAAGGAGCGAATCGATGCCGACCGTCTACAATCCGAAAATGCAGAATGTCCGTGCGGCATTCGACAATATTTCGCGTCAGGGCCGTACCAAAACGTACGCCGGATCGGAGCCCTCCGACGAAGGCTTCACCAATCTCGTCGGGACCCATGTGCAGGGCGTGGCGCATTACGGAAAATATGTCTTTCTGACCCATAACCGCCTGTTTTCCAGGCCGACCGGCTGGATCGCCGTGATCAGCAAGAAGACCGACAAGGTCGTGTACTGGATGGATACGCCCGAGGAGGACGACAATTATCCGCATCCCGGCGGGATGCAGGTTATCGGTGACTATCTGATGGTGCCGGTCGAAAACGGCAGCCACAACCATTCCTATATCTATTTTTACGACCTGTCCGAGATGACCGACACGGTGCCTCCTCGCCTGTTGTCGTATTCGCTCAATCGGCACAACGGCACGGGTGCAGCCGGTATCGCCAACTACACGCGGGGCGAGACCGAGTACTACCTGGTGGCCGCCTACGACAACGGCAAACTGCGGTTCTATCGATCGAACGGCAAGACGCTGGCCGATCCGGATTTCGAGCTGGAACCGTACTTCGACGGCAGAGTGAGTCAGGGCGGATACAGCAGCACATGTCTCTTGGCCGACAAGAGCAACGGTCTGTATATGGTCGGTTTCTGGACCCGCGACCCAGAAGTCTCCCCGGTCGACTACATGGACCTGTATTCGATCAATCTCGACAAGAAGATCATTTATGATATGACGGAGCCTCGGCACATGATCACCGCATATGGCGGCGTGAAGGGAATCGATGGCGTCCATTTCCGATACGGCGCCGGGCTGAGCATCCTTTCGGACACCGAGCTGAAGGCGCTCGCCTGCCAGCGGAACTTCGCGTTCGGTTATGTGACGGCCAATACCTTTCCGCCGAAGTAAACGTCTGTGGGCGATCGTTCGCCATCCTGTCTCGATCATGGCGTTTTCTCCCGATGACGATGCTCCATTCGCTTGGGAGGCCGACAATCGAAGATCGGGATCTGCGCATTCCGGTCCTGCGTCCCGGTCGTGCCCCGTTCGATCCAGCGCGATCGGAGAATCGTTTTTTTCGGACGCAAAAAAACCGGGCGCCATCGGCGCCCGGTTTCCATTTTTTGTTCGGGATTACTTGGGTTCCACCAGGCAGGACGGGTCGCCCAGGGCGACTTCCCACCAGCAGCCCAGGAATTCCAGGCGCTCTTCGAGCACTTCGAGCTTCAGCTCGTCGGCAAGTTCCAGTTCATTGTTCATATTCACTCCTGACTTCATTGGCCGTCGGTAACGCAGCGTGTATTCCGGTCGACGGGATCCCGGAATTCTTCATGAGGCCGGCAAGGCTCCGCGGATCGCGAGCCACTCCTGCAGGAACCAGGGCGTGAACGCGTGCGCGGAGTTGGCGATCTCGATTTCGATCTCTTCTTTCGTGGCCCATCGCACCTCGGAAATTTCCGTGGGATCCGGATGCACGTCCGCAGAGGGGAGCGTGCCCAGGAAGACATGGCAGAACTCGCGTTCCGAGCCTATGTCGCCGAAACGCGCGTGGTAGATGAAGGAATGCAGCAGATCGACGTCGGTGCGCACACCCAGCTCCTCGACGAGACGCCGGTCGACCGCATCTTCCAGCGACTCTTCCCAGCGCGGGTGCGAGCAGCAGCTGTTCGACCAGAAGCCGGGCCACAGCGGTTTCAGGGCGCTCCGCCGCTGCAGCAGGATCCTGCCGGCCGGGTCGAGCAGGAACACCGAGAAAGCGCGATGAAGCACGCCGTCACCCTTGTGGCAATCGACTTTCGCGAGCGGATACAGCGCGACGTCGTCGTGGTCGACGCAGACCAGGTCATCCATTCTTGGATACTCCGTTTCAAGCGGTTCGTGTTTTCGAGGGGGCGGCAAAAAGCCGTTTGAAGATGCCGCCGAGCATGCGGAACAGCAGCAGGCAGAAGATCAGGAAAGAGAGATACATCGCGGGAGAATCCAGTGCGTCGGATCCGATGCCGGTGCGCAGGTAGTGCAGCAGGTCGACGGCGAAATCGCGCGCACGCACCGAGGTGTAGAGCAACAGCGCCGCAACGAAAACCGTGTTCGCCGCGAGATAGGCCAGGCGCGTCTTCGCGTTGCGGATCGCCGGCGCGCCATGCTTCCACACCGCCCACAGCCCTCGTTCGTAGTGGCCCAGCTTCGGTTCGTCCAGCAGGTCCGACAGGATCCAGAAGCCATCGCTGCGCGCCACAGGGATGAGCTGGAACAGGGCGAGCACCGCCGAGCCGAGGCCTGCGGCCATCAGGAAATCGCTCTTCCACGGCATCGATGCGCCGATCAGAAGGGCCGAGTAGATCAACTGCGCGTAAACCCCGCCCAGGCTGACGACGATCCGTCCGCGGACGGGCAATCGCCACGATCGCGAGAGATCCGTGTAGAACACCGGCAGAATGCCCGCGTACAGACCGAAGCCGATGGCGCCGGAAGGCTGGCCGCGCGAAGCCAATGCCGCCGCGTGCCCGATTTCGTGGAAGACGATGCCGATCATCACCAGCGCGAAAGCGCCGAGCATCTGAACAATATCGATCGACGCGATCGAACAGGTCACCGCTTCCGACCAGCGAAGGCTGGCGACGACGAATCCGATGGCGACCAATGCGGCCGCGAGGCCGAAGATCGCGCCGGGCCATCGGAACAGCGGCGAGAGCGCGGCCGCGAGGCGGTTCGCGAGCGCAGGGCCGAACAGGCGGAGCCGCCATTTCACCGCAGTGTCGCGGCGTGCGTCGAAGCTGCCGAGTGCGTTGCGACACTTCTCGGCATGTTCCAGAAACGCGTCGAAGGTCAGTTGCCCGCCGTCGTCACGGTAACGGCCGTACGCCGTTTCGTACGTATCGCTGGCGGCGATGGCCTGCACGACGCGCAGCGTTTCGCGACCCGCCACGACATGGCGGTTGCCCGAAGCGATCAGCCAGTGGCCGTCGGTGCGCTGCTGGAACTGCAGGCCGGAGGCCTCCGGCAGCAGGCTCATGCGTGCTCCCTGGCCGCTCTTCGAGCGGTATCCAGTCTGGCCTGGGCGGCAGTGCGTTCGTCTGCGATCGCGTCCAGGATCAGGCTGGTCCGTTCGATATAGCTACGGATCGTTGCGGTGTATTCGGGCAGATCGAGGTCGGCCACATCGTCCAGCGCCGCAGCGAAATGCGCATTGGTTTCGCGCAGCAGTTCCTCGCCCACGCCGGAGGCGAACAACAGACGTTTCTGCCTGGGCGCGGCGAGTTCGGACAGTTCGATGCCGGCGGTCTTCGCATGCAGGCCGAGCCGCGTGCGCGCCCAGGTCGCCTGACCTTGTTCCGTATCGACGACGAAATCGTTGATGTCGTCGAGCCATTGCATGCCTAGATGCTTGTCGATCAGCGACCTGCGCAGGCGGTCGGCGAGGCCGGAGGGGGCGGGTTCGAGCGCGTCCAGCCAGTCCACGGTGAGCTGGATCAGGCTGGATTTTCCCGCCGCCACCGCCATGAACGCCGCGCGCTCGTCGTCTGCCGACAGCTCGCGCTCGGTGCGGATCTGGTCGACCGAGTGATGCAGTCGGGTCGACAGTCCGGCCCAGACCGGAGAGGCTGCCGGGAACACCGCGGACAGTCGACGCAACGCAACCGTGTAGTGGATGAGGCCGTCGTAGAGAGGCGCCGATTCGTTCCGGTCGACGACCCGATCCATCGCCAGCACCATCCTGAAGATGCCGTAGAAGGCGCAGCCCAGTTCGTCGACGGTCGCTGCCGGAACCGAGGGAAAGCAGCGCGAAAGCATCGGTACCACGAGAAGGTAGAAGCCATGGTCGGCGGCATGCGCATCGATCGCGAAATGGCCTGTGTCATCGGGGTCAATGCCCGCATCCATGCGCAGCGCCTCGATGTAACGATCGAGCATGCGTCGCGCATGCGCTCGCCCGGCGAATCCGTCGTCGGACCCCGTTCGCCCTGTTGTCGCCGTGTTCGTGTTCATGCAGCCATTCTCTCCTGGGCGGGTCTCGCGGGCCGAGACGGCAGAGCTCTCTGACGGAAACCCATCGGCAGCATGTCGGTTCCTTGCGGGTGAATCTGGATCGGGCTCCAGATGCTATACGCAAAATCCGGCGAAAGAGGATCAGTCCGTCGTCCACGGGTTTGCGGTCGCGCTGACGTGATCGGTGGAGTCGTCGCAACAGTCCCTTTCACGCGTCCATCGTGCCGGCTTCTTCGCCGAAGCTGCCGCGGATGGCCCTCACGCGCAGTTTGTCGAGTGGGAGCCATGGGCGAGAGTCGCCGCGACATGCCGGAGAGACAACCGGAGGGAGAGAACGAAACGCCAGCGTACTGAACAGCGCAGGGGAGAACAGCGCACGGGACACCCACACGAAGCCCGGGCCCTGTCGTACTCCCGGCGCTGCGTCGTCGCACGCGCGGCTACGGCATGACCGCCACGGCGAGCACGACATAACGCGTGGTCTTGGCGAACGCCACCAACGCGAGGAATACGGCGAATCGCTCGCGCATCATGCCCGCGGCGAGGGTCAGCGGGTCGCCGATCACCGGCACCCAGCTCAGCAGCAGGGTCCAGCGTCCCCAGCGGACATACCAGCGGCGGGCGCGTTCCAGCGCAGCGGGTTTGACCGGAAACCAGCGGCGGTCGCCGAAGCGGGCGATCTCGCGCCCGAGCCACCAGTTGACGGTCGAGCCGAGCACGTTGCCGACGCTGGCGACCGCGACCAATCGCCACGGCGAGTGGCCTTCCAGCAGCAGGGCCACCAGTACGGCCTCGGACTGCGCGGGCAGCAGGGTCGCGGCGAGGAACGCCGCCATGAACAGGCCGAAGTCGGGCATCCGGACAGTCTATGGCCATCGCCGGATGTTGTGCACACGGCAGACGATGGTCGTCTCGCAGGACAGGTCGCGGCCTGCCTGCGAGACGTCGCCGCGCAGCCGATCAGTTCTGGCTGTACGACAGTTCGGCGGTGGAGATGCTGGTGCAGTTGCCGCCGGTGTCCCAGGTGAAATAGAGATAGGCCTTGTTCGACATCGCCCGCACGACCGCGATCATGTTCGGATCCGTCGTGCTGCATGCGCGCTGCAGGCCGGCATCGTTGGTCGCGAAGCAATACACGTTGATGGCACTGCGATTGCAGCCGATGTACTGGATGCCATCGGCCGAGCGCAGGGCGCCGTCGAGGCTGCCGTAGGCGAAACGCGAGGTGTCGTTGACCACGACCGGAATGAGGTATTTGTAGCCCGCCTGGGCGATGCCGGCGGCGGCGAGCAGAACGGCGGCGAAGGCGAGAAGCACGGGACGGAAACGCATGACGGAGGCTCCTGTCTGGGTGAAGGGGGGCATTGGAGAGGGTTCATTCCTGGCGCACGCGGACGCGGCCGCTGTTGACCGCGCGCGCCAGCGCGGCCGACAGTTGTTGCTGCTGCGCGGCCGGCAGCGCGCCGATGCGCCCCTGCAGGGTGAGCAGATCGGCCATCGTCATCGGCTGCGGTGGCAGCATGGCGGCGAGTTCGCGTTCGGCCGCGAAGGCTTCGGGGCTGCCGGCGACGACCGGCGGCAGAGAGGGTGCCGACGCGCCTGCCGGCGCGACCGCCGCTGGCTCGCGCCGCGCTTCGAGTGCGATCAGCCGCGATTCGATCCGCGCCAGCATGTGCAGCAGTGGCTCCGGTAGGGCATCGTGCGTGGAGGCGTCGTCGTTGGCGCCCGTCGATACGGCGTCGGGCGCGCTGCGCAGCGCGGTTTCGACACGATGGATCAACCACAGCTGCAGACCGAGCACGAGCAGCAGGCCGATGCCGAAGACGAGTGCGAGCAAGGCGACGGGACCTGACAGGCCGGAACGCGGGGACGACACGCGAAGTGCTCCTGCGGCTGCTGGAAGGGGTGCCGCAAACCGACAGAACGGATGATCCGCGCTCGGGCGGTCACCGCTTCGACGTTCGCGCCCGCCCCCGACTCAGGTGGCGACTGCGTCGCCGGGGTCGAGGAATCCGCCCGATTGCCGCTGCCACAACTGCGCATAGACTCCGCCTGCGGCGAGCAGTTCGGCATGCGTGCCCTGCTCGACGATCCGGCCGCGGTCCATCACCACCAGCCGGTCCATCGCGGCGATGGTCGAGAGCCGGTGCGCGATCGCGATCACGGTCTTGCCTTCCATCAGCCGGTAGAGGTTTTCCTGGATCGCGGCCTCGATCTCCGAATCCAGCGCCGAGGTGGCCTCGTCCAGCACCAGGATCGGCGCGTTCTTGAGCAGCACCCGTGCGATCGCGATGCGCTGGCGCTGGCCGCCGGAGAGTTTCACGCCGCGTTCGCCGACATGTGCGTCGTAGCCGTGTCGGCCCTCGGCGTCGACCAGTTGGCCGATGAACTCGTGCGCGGCGGCGCGCTGCGCCGCCTCGATCATGTCCGTCTCGTTCGCATCCGGACGGCCGTAGAGGATGTTGTCGCGCACCGAGCGATGCAGCAGCGAGGTGTCCTGGGTCACCACACCGATCCGCGCGCGCAGACTGTCCTGCTGCACGCCGGCGATGTCGGTGCCGTCGATGCGGATGCTGCCGGCCTCGACGTCGTGGAAGCGCAGCAGCAGATTGACGAGCGTGGATTTGCCGGCGCCGGAGCGGCCGACCACGCCGATCTTCTCGCCGGGACGCACGACGAGATCGAAATCCTCGATCACGCCGCTGCCCTTGCCGTAATGGAAGCTCACCCGTTCGAAGCGGATTTCGCCCTGCGCCTGCGCCAGCGGTGGCGCATCGGGCGCGTCGTCCACGGTCGGCGGCAGCGCGATCGAGCCGATGCCGTCCTTCACGGTCCCGATATTCTCGAACAGCGCGGTCAGCTCCCACATCACCCACTGCGACATGCCCATCAGGCGCAGCACGAGGGCCAGCGCGACCGCGAGCGCGCCGACGCTGATCGCGTCCTGGTGCCACAGCCACAGGCCGAGCGCGGCGACCGAGGACAGCAACAGAACGTTGAGCGTGTCGTTGACCACGTTGACCACGGTCACCAGCCGCATCTGCCGGTGCACCGTGCCCAGGAAGCCGTCCATCGCCTCGCGCGCATAGGCCTGTTCGCGGCGCGAATGCGAGAACAGCTTGACCGTGGCGATGTTGGTGTAGCTGTCGACGACGCGGCCGGTCATCGCCGCGCGCGCATCGGCCTGGGCCGAGGATACGGTCTCCATCCGCGGCAGGAACCACACCATCAGCGCGCTGTAGCCGGCCAGCCAGCCCGCGAACGGCAGCAACAGCCGCCAGTCGGCGCCCGCGGCCACCAGCACGGTGCCGGTGAAATACACGACGACGTAGTTGCCCACGTCCAGCAGCTTGATCACGGTCTCGCGCACCGCCAGCGAGGTCTGCATCAGTTTGGTGGCGATGCGGCCGGCGAACTCGTCCTGGAAATAGCGCATCGACTGACGCAGCAGATAGCGGTGCACGTTCCAGCGGATCCGCATCGGGTAGTTGCCGAGCAGCGCCTGATGGGTCGTCAGCGACCACAGCAGGTTCGCCGCGGGCATGCCGATCAGCAGCAGCGCGGCCATCCATGCCAGACGTTCGCCCTCGGCGGCGAGGAAGGTCTGCGGCGTGAGCGTGCCGAGGCGGTCGACCAGGGTGCCGACGTAGGCATAGAGCGCGATCTCCGCGACCGCAAGGCTCGCGCTCAGCAGCGCCATCAGCAGCAGCCAGCCCTCGGCGCCGCGGGTGTAGTGGCGGCAGAACGCGAACAGCGTGCGCGGCGGCTGCGTCGGCGGCGCATCCGGGAACGGGTCGAGGCGGGATTCGAACCAGCGGAACATGGGGCGAAGGTCCATCGTGGACACGGCGCGTCGCGCGCGGGGCGCACAGGGTAACACTGCGCCGCAGGCCACATCCGCCGGCGGCGACCCTGCCATCGGTCATGTCCGCGATCGTGCGGCGGACTGCGCATCGCGCGGCATACTGTCTGTCGACGAGTCCCGGCGATGCGGCCCGGACTTCCCGGAGCCCGATCGAGCAGCGCGATCCCTCATGAATGTCAGATCGATGTTTTCGGCAGCGCCTGTGTTCGCCCTCGTCTGCGCGCTCGCCGCCGCGATGGCGGCGCCGGCCGCGGCGCGCAAGCCCGCCGCCGCGGATGCGAAGATCGCGGCGCGCATCGATGCCTTTCTCGCGCCGCTGTTCGAGGCCGATGCGCCCGGCGCGACGGTCATCGTCACCCGCGACGGCGCACCGATCTTCCGCAAGGCCTACGGCATGGCCGATGTCGAGGCCGGCCGGGCGATGCGGCCGGACGATGTCATGCGCCTGGCGTCGGTCACCAAGCAGCTCACCGCCGCCGCGATCATGCTGCTGGTCGAAGACGGCAAACTGCGGCTCGACGACGATTTCACGGTCCATCTGCCGGACTATCCGAAACCGGCGCAGACGATCACGATCGATCAGTTGCTCACCCACACCTCCGGCATTCCCGGCTACACCGAGCTGCCCGGCTTCGGCCTCGCGATGGGCGTGGACGCGACGCCGGCGCAGATGATCGAACGCTTCAACCGGCTGCCGCTGCAGTTCGCGCCCGGAACCCGGATGCGCTACAACAATTCGGCGTATTTCCTGCTCGGCGCGATCATCGAACGCGTGTCCGGCAAGCCCTATGCAGACTTCATGGCCGAGCGCGTGTTCGAGCCGCTGGGCATGCGCGATACCGCCTACGAGGGGCACGAACGTCACGGCAGGACGCGGGTGCAGGGCTATCGCCAGATCGAGCGGGACGGCCGGCCCGCGTTCGTACCCGCGCTGCGGGTCAGCATGACCCAGCCGTTTTCCGCGGGCGCGCTGGTTTCGACCGTCGACGACCTCGCGCGCTGGGACGCAGCGATCGCAGCCGGTCGGCTGCTGAAACCGGAGAGCTGGCGTCTGCTGCATACGCCGATCGCGGTGCCGACCGGCAACGCCGCTCGGGTCGCGCGCGGCTGGTTCGTCTCCGAACTGCAGGGCCGGGAGATCGTCCATCACAACGGCGGCATTCACGGCTTCAACACCGATGCCCTGCGCGTGCCCGCGGAGCGTCTGTACGCGGCGGTGCTGATGAACGCCGAGTCCGGTCGGCCTTCCGCGACCGCGCTGAACCGGCACATCGCCGCGATCGCCATGGGCGCGCCGCTGGGCTTCAATCCCGGCGACAGGCCGTTCTATCTGCGCGGTTCGATGAACGCCTGGGGCACGTCGACGCCGATGCAGCGGGTCGATGCGGACACCTACCGCGCCGAAATCGCGCTGGCGCCCGGCGAGCATCAGTTCAAGATCGGCTCGGAAGACTGGGGGACGATCGATTTCGGTGCCGGCGGACAGGCGCGGACGGTGCTCGGCGCGCCGGTGCGATTGACGATGGTCGGCGGCAATCTGAGCTTCGTCGCGGCCGAAGCCGGTACCTATCGTTTCACCCTGGACGTCGCCAATCCGCTGCTGCCGACGCTGCGCATCGAACGCTGAGTGTGGGCGCGCCGATCGGAACTCAGCGACGCCCCATGCGGTGGGAGGCGAGTTTGCCGTCGCGGTAGCGGATCTCGTAGTACTCCTCGTCGACACCGGAACCGGCGAGACCCAACTCGTAGGTCTCGGTCGCGATGCTGGTGTCGCTGAAGTCGGGTTCACCGAGCAGCTCGACGACTTCGTCGCGGCGCATGCCGGAATGGAGGACCTTCTCCAGCGCCGGGACCATCGCTCCGCGGCTGTTTTCCTGCGGGGCGACCCCTCGCTGCGATTTCCAGGCGTCCGCGTCGAACTGGGAGGAATGCTCCATCGCGCATGCCGAGAGAGACAGGCCGATGGCGAGGGCGACGGCCCATGCCGGCTTGTGCAGCCGGGCGAGGCCCAGCCGCGGTTGCCGCTGCGATGCCGGGTCGGGATTCGATCCCTTGCGACCCGAAGGCGGCAGGGGGATGGATGGTTCCATATCCATGATCCACAAGAGAAAGCGGAAGACGCGGCCGAACCTAGCACAGTCATGCGACCGTGGGCTGAATCCGACGGCGGTCGACGCACTGGGCGGACGGGGACATCCATTTTTCAGAGGAAAAAAAGAGACGGAGCACCCACTTTTTTGGGGCGGGGAAAAGGGTGGACGGATTGGGATGCACGGACGGGCACGGACGGGGACACCCAGGCCCACGGTGAAGCATGGCCGCCCGGCTCCGCAGTTCCCGCAGATCGACCGGCGCCGCTCGATCCAGCACAGCGGCGGTGAGTGCACCCGTTCGCTTCGGTCATCCCGCAGGCCCGCTTCGAACCCGATTGCTGCGCCGCAGCAGGTCCCGGGGGCGCTACGGGGCTAGGATGGTCCTGCCCCGGCCGCGCCGGCGGCAGGGAAGCCGACGGGGCAGGGGGCCTCGCGTTGACACGGGACGGACACATCGCGCCGGGACACTCGCGCATCCTCCATCCACCCCGGAGTCGAGATGAACACCACCGCCCTCAAGCCCGCCGCGAGAGCCGACGCGACACTTCGCGCCGTTCCGCGCCCCCTGCTCGCGCTCGTCCTGCTCTGCCTGCTCGGCGTCGCCGCCCAGGCCTCGGCGCAGTCGTACCTGCGCGTGGTGTCCTGGAACATGCTGCACGCCGGCTGGAGTGGTCAGCAGAACTGGAACGCTTATGCCGGCCAGATCTGGAACCAGTTCGGCAGCGCCTCCAATTCGCCCAACGGCGTGGACCTGGTCTTCGCGCAGGAGGTGATGTACGCCGATTCCGCGGCCAGCATCGCCTCGGCGCTCAATGCCGTCAGCGGCTTCACCTGGGACTATCGGGTGACCGACGCGATCGGGCGCAGCAGCTACAAGGAGCGCTATGCGGTGTTCTTCCGCACCGATCGCGTGCAGTTGCTCTCGTCGACGGTCTGGACCGACACTGGCGACCTCTTCGAGCGCGAACCGCAGATCGTGCGCGTGCGCCACATCCAGACCGGCGCCGATTACACCTTCATCAACTGGCATACGGTGTTCGGCACCACCAGTCAGCGTCAGGCCGAAATCCAGCAGATCGCCAGCGTATTCCAGTCCGTGCAGAACGCCAGCGGCAGCGATCAGGACGTGATCTTGGTCGGCGATCACAATCGCGATGCGACCTCGCCCTGGTGGACGACGCTCACCGGCGTGTCCCCGACCGTGAGCTGGCGGGTCAACGAGCTGACCTCGATCAACACCAGTTGCGCCTACGCCAACCGCTACGATCATTTCTGGCTGCAGGCCAGCTACGTGAGCGAGTATTCGAGTTCCGGCCGCGACTACATCGCCGACATGTGCGCATTCCGCAACGGCGTGTCCGATCACGCGCCGGTCTGGATCTCGTTCTATTCCACCGCCGACACCGACTGAATCGCCGATGCGCGCCGCCCGTTTCGCGCCGGCGCTGGCGGCGGTCGCGCTGCTGGCGATCGTCGCGCTGCTGTGGTTCGTGCTGTCGACGCGGCGCGGCGCGGACGACAGCGCCGCGGCCGTCGTGGTCGCGACGCCGGAGTCGGATGCGATCGATTCCGACGCCCCGCTGCGCGGTCTGCGGCGCGGTCTGCGCATCCGTCTGCTGCCCGATGCCGGCGTGCCCGCGGCGCCGGCGTCGGTGCGGATCGGCCTGGCGATGCTGTCGCCCGAGGAGTTGGCCGCGCATCGCGCCTGGCTGCGCGACGGCGCGCGCGGCGCGGGCGCCGCCGATCCCGCCGCGCTCGCCGCAGTGGTGCGCTGGATCGATGCCTCCGCGCAGCGCGCGCCCGACGGTGCGGTGATCGTCGGACCGCTGGATCTGCCGGCGGCCGATCGCTACGTCCTGCAGGCGCGGGGCGAGGACGGTCTGCGTTTCTACGAGGCCGCGTTCGTGCGCGATGCGATGCCGACGGAACTCCGGCCGCGAGTCGCGGCGGGACTGCGGGTGCGCGCGCCGCGCGGCGTCGCCGCGACTCTCCTGCTGCGACGCACCGAAGCGGGTGCGCAGACCGACGCGGCCTGGCAGTCGCTGCTGCGTCGCGAAGCGCCGCAGGTGCTGGCGGCCTACGACGAACGCCCGCTGCCGCTCGGCGAAGACACCGCGATCGCGCCGCTGCCGCCGGGGCCGGTCGAGATCGTGGCGATGGTCGGCGGCATCGAAATTGAACGCCGCACGCTGCAGTTGTCGGCGGGGCGCTATCTCGCGCTGGACCTGGATGCCGAAGCGGCGCGACTGGGCGCCGCGCTGTCGAGCGATCTGGACCTGCGTCTGGTCGAACGCGGCAGCGGCGCGCCGGTGCGCGAGGTCGAAGTGCTGCATGCGTCCGCGCGCGGCGAGCGTCGCCTGCGTCCCGATCCGGCCGGCACGGTCCGGATCGCGGACATCGATCCGCTCGAACCGCTGTCGCTGCAGTTGCTGTTCGCGTCGCCGCGCGCGTCATCGTTCCTGATCGAAGCGCTGCCGACATGGCCGGAACGGATGCCGGTCGAACTCGATCTGCGCGCTGCGCCGCGGCGCGACGGACGCATCGCGAAGACCCTGGAACTGCAGCCATTGCGCTGGCTGATCGTCGACACACCGGGCATGCAGATGCCGCAGCGGCCGCGGATGGGCGAGCCGTTTCCGGTCTTCGTGCTGCAGCGTCGCGAGCGCGGCCAGTGGCGCGATGCGCAGGCCGATCACTTCAGGCCGCAGCCTGGCGGCGTCGCGGTGTCGCTGGATCGCCCCGGCACGGTGCGGGTCGTCGCGCTCGCGTCGCCGTGGCGGCAGGCGACGAGCCCCGCGGTCGAGATCGGCGACGGCGACACGCGCCTCCGGACGCGACTCGCGTCCGCTTCCGGGCGTCGCGTGGTCGTACGCCTGCTGGCCAACGGGCGTCCGCTCGCGCGCAGCCCGGTGGAGATCGTCGCCGCGCTGCGCGGTGTGCCGCCAATGCGGATGTTCACCGATGCCGAAGGACGACTGATGTTCGACGACGCCAACGTCTCCGCGCTGTGGCTGGAAGCGCCCGGTCACGAACAGGTCGAGGTGCGGCTGGATCGCGCCGCCGCCGATGACGCGATCGTGATCGCGCTGCCGCCGGCGCGCGGTTGAGCGGTCGATCCGCGCGACTCACTCCATCTCGCGATGGAACACCGACACCTCGCGCCAGCCGCGATCGCGGGCGTGCTGCGCCATCGTCTCGGCCAGATACACCGAGCGATGCTTGCCGCCGGTGCAGCCGAAGGCGACGGTGATGTAACTGCGGGTATCGGCCCGGATCCGCGGCAGCCAGGTGTCGAGAAAGGCCGAGACCTGGCCGACGTATTCGCCGACCTCGGGCTGTGCGTCGAGATAATCGCGGACGTCGCGATCGCGGCCCGACAGCGGACGCAGTTGCGCGTCCCAGTGCGGATTCGGCAGGCAGCGCGCGTCGAACACGAAATCGGCGTCGGCGGGCACGCCGCGGCGGTAGGCGAAGGATTCGAACAGCAGCGACACCGGACGTTCGGCGCTGAGATCGAGTTCGGCGATCACCCGCCGCCGCATCTGGTGGACGTTGGTATCGCTGGTGTCGATGACGATATCGGCCATCGCGCGCAGCGGTTCGAGCAGGCGGCGCTCCTGCGCCAGCGCTTCCAGCAGGGTGAGCCCGAGATGGCTGAGCGGATGCCGGCGCCGGCTTTCGGCGTAGCGCTTGAGCAGGACATCGTCGCGGGCGTCGAAGAACACCAGGGTCGGGCGCATGCCCAGATCGCCCGCGCGCGCCAGCAGCGAGGGCAAGCCCGAGAGATCGGCATTGCGATTGCGGACGTCGATGCCCACCGCCAGCCGCGGCGGCAGTTCGCTCTTGCTGACGGCGCTGCGCACGAACTCCGGCAGCATGTCCGCCGGCAGATTGTCGACGCAGTAGAAATCCAGATCCTCGAAGGTATGCAGCGCGATCGACTTGCCGCTGCCGGACATGCCGCTGACGATGATCAGGCGCGGACTCGGCGGTGGCCGTACGCGGTCGGGGCTCATGTCCATGCCCTCACTCGTTGTGTGCCATCACTCGGCACGTTCCAGAAAATGCGAATGCCGGGCCATGAACGCCGCGGCCGGATCCACGCCCTTGATCCTGAGGATGTGCGCGCGCGCCGCGGCTTCGGTCATCACCGCGAGATTGCGGCCGGGCATCACCGGCAGGGTGATCATCGGCACGTCCAGATCGAGCAGCCGGCGCGAACCGAGATCGCCGATCAGCCGGTTCATGCCGCTGGCCTGCGGTTCCAGATGCGGACGGGTGAGATGCACGATCAGGCGCAGGTATTTGTTGCGCTTGACCGCGGTGTCGCCGAACATCTCGCGCACGTTGAGGATGCCCAGACCGCGCAGTTCCAGCAGATCCTGCAGCAGTTCCGGGCAGGCGCCGTCGAGCACGTCCGGCGCGATCTGGGTGAATTCCGGCGCATCGTCGGCGACGAGACGGTGGCCGCGGGTCAGCAGCTCCAGCGCCAGTTCGCTCTTGCCGGCGCCGGATTCGCCCGTGATCAGCACGCCGATCGAATAGATCTCCATGAACACGCCGTGCACGGTGATCCGCGGCGCGAGTTTGCGCGCGAGGTGGTACTGCAGGTGGTTGAACAGTTCGTGGCCGCGGCGCGGCGAGCACCACAGCGGAGTGTCGGATTCCTCGGCGGCGGCGCGCAGATCCTCGGGGCAGGGCTGGCTCTTGCTGATCACCATCGCAAGCGGCCGGAACTGGATGATCTTCTCGATCGTTTCCCAGCGCTGGCGCGCGTCGAGGGCGTCGAGCCAGGACAGTTCCTCGGTGCCGAGGATCTGCACCTTGTTCGGATAGATGATGTTGAGATAGCCGGCGAGCGACGGTCGCCGCGCGACCGTGTCCACCGCTTCGAGCAGGCGATGTTCGCCGCGTTGGCCGGCGACCCAGCGCAATCCGAGGCGTTCCTGCAGCTGATCGAACAGATCGCGCGCGCTGATGCTGGCGTTCATGCGGAGAAGGGGGCGGGTTCGGGGAAGGCCGTCCGCGACGGCGCGCGATGGCGCGGTCGCGGCGGCGTGCGCAGGTCGGCTCAGCCGGCCTCTGCGTTGCGGGCGAGGCTTTCGCCGCGATGATGATCGACCATCTTTTCCTTGTGCTTGATCAGCAGGCGGTCGAGCTTGTCCGCCAGCAGGTCGATGGCCGCGTACATGTCCTGCGCGTCGGCGTCGGCGTGGAGGGTCTTGCCGGAGATCTTGATCGTGGCCTCGGCCAGGTGTCGGGGCTTTTCCACGCTGAGCTGGGCGCGGACGGTGTCGATCGGATGTTCGAAGTGGCGGCCGAGCCGCGCGAACTTGGTCTCGACGTAATCGCGCAGGGCGGGAGTGACTTCGATCTGGTGGCCGTGGGTTTCGATACGCATCGACGGTGTCCTCTGTTCGCCGGGCCTGTCACCCATCGCGGCGTCGGGCCCGGCCCGTCGGCGGCGCGATGCCGGCGCGCCTCGCAGGGCGGGAGCGCCGTACCGGAAGACATCGGGGTGGTCCGCCGCCGGAACAAGGGCGACATCGCGACGATGCCTTCTTCCGACAGGGTACCCCAGACCGTCGCCTGTGCAAGTGCGCGCGCCCGGTTTTTCGCATCGCGCCGCGCGTGCCTCGCGCTCAGGACATGCGCACGCGTTCGTGCGAGGCCGGAATGTTCATCGCTTCCCGGTATTTGGCGACGGTGCGCCGCGC
>JBIJBH010000097.1:0-9770 GCA_044345315.1 Lysobacteraceae bacterium | reverse complement strand
CCCCTATCCCCCTGCCAGTCATTGCCGACACGCGGTTCATTGCAGCGAATCCCGTATTCCGCGTCAATAGCGGCGACCTGCTCCCTTTCGGCAGACCAACGGTCTCTCGGCGCAAGCACCGCCCGTGCCCGGGTGAAGCTTACGCGGCGGCGCCGTCCAGCGACACCAGGCGGTTCTGCGTATCGTATTGCAGATCGCAAACCATCACGGCCATGGCGCGGAGAGCGGCTTGCGGGCTGACACCGTTCGCGACGCACAGCGCAATGAACTGAGGCGGGGCTTCGACGAGCAGTGCGTTGGACGACGGTGCGGCACTGCGACGACAACGGCGGACAAAAAAATCAACTTCCGCTTTGAATCGCAGGATGGAACCGCCGAAGGCGATTCCACCATCATGCTCTGGGGAAATTCGATGGCGGAATGACCAGCTCCGCTGATGAAGAGAACCTCGCTGCCCGGATTCCGCCCTACGAATACGCCATACGGCCTTCAACGTCTTCTATCTTTTCCGCTTGGCCATGATTCGCATGCAGAGGAAATATTCAGCCAAAGCAATCGCCCGGAAGATTCGACACTTCAATGGCTTGAGCGTACGGCGTTTCTTCATCTCCGTAATGGAAGCATGCCGATCGAAGTTCGCATATTGGGCCCTCGTCCCAGCCCGAGCATTACATACCACCCCTCACCTCCCACCCCTCACCGGTGCCTCCTGCTCCTGCCTCTGCTGTTGCTCCTGCACAGGCTGAGCCACCGCCCGCTCCCGATTCACCGCCTCCACCTGCTGCAGACTCTCGCGAGCCGGCGTGTTGGCGGCGTCTTCCATGCGGATATTGGCGTGGAAGTTGGGTTCGCGGTCGCGGCCGTTGGGGAAGTAGGCGGCGTAGAGGCGGTCGCCGTAGACGCCGATCTCCTGCGGTTGCTGGACGAGGCCTTCGCGGCGTTTGTATTCGGCGAGGCCGGCCGCGGCGATGTTTTCGCGCTGTTCCTGCGAGTAGTGGCCGGGGTTCTGGTTGACTGCGGCGAGCATGCGGTCGTAGACGGCGCGGTCCTGCGGGCCGAGGCGGTCGATGCCGAGGGCGCCCTGGTCGCGGGTGTCGGGGGCCTGCGGCGCGGGGTCAGGACGAGCAGGATCGGGACGGGTCGGATCCGCGTTGCCGCGGGCGGGTGCGTCTTCGAGACGCAGGCCGAGATCGCCGCGGACGTAATTCTCGACCTGCATGCTTTCGCCCTGGCGATTGGCGACGGTGAGCGTGCGGCCGTCGAGGGTGTAGGTGTGTTCGCCATCGGCGCTGCGCCAGGTGTTGGCCGGGTCGCCTTCGACGCGGGTGCCGCCGCTTAGGGCACGGCCGTTCCAGCGCAGTTCGCCGTGGCCGTCGTTGTCCATCACGATGTCGCCGTTGCCGACGACGTAGGTGTCGCGGCCGACGCCGCCTTCCATGCGGTCGCGCCCGGCGCCGCCGATCAGGATGTCGTCGCCGCGATGCGCGCGCAGGGTGTCGTTGCCGCCTTCGCCGATCAACAGATCGTTGCTGTCGACCTCGCGCGGGTTGTTGCCGGCGGTCATGCGGCGGGAGTCGAGGGTGCCGTCGTGGTTGGGGTCGGTATCGCCGACCGGATTGTTGCGCTGATCGACGCGCAGGCCCTGCGGATCGGGCAGGCTGCGGCCGGGATCGAGATAGATCGCGGCGGCGGCGAAATCCTGATCGCGCAGGCGTTCGGCCAGATCCGGATGCTGCTCGCGCAGGTCCGCGAGCAGCCGCTGGCGTGCGGGCTCCAGCGCTTCGTTGATCGTCGGCACGCGGCCGTATTCGGCGACCAGATCGGGATAGTCGCGATTGGCCATCGCGATCGCGTTGTTGGCGCTGACCCGACCGTCCAGCGAGGTGCCGAAGCGCTCTTCGGTGCGCGCGATGTCCTCGCGATGCAGCTGGAACATGCGCAGCACGCTGCGCGCCTCATCGCTGGTGACGTTCTGCGGGTCGTCGTAGAGGCCGAAGGCCTGCGCCTCCATGCCGCGGCGCTTGCGCAGCCCCAGCTCGCTGGGCTCGTGGGTCCCCCAACTGTTGTAACGCATCTGATACCAGGCTTCGGCGCGGTCGCCGTCGGCGATGGCGTCGGAGAAGCCCTGCATGCGCGAGTCCACCCGGCCGGGGCCGCGGTTGTAGGTGATCGAGACCAGCGCCGCGCGTTCGTCGGAGTTCGGCAGGCCCATGCGGTCGGCAGGGCCTGTGTAGCGATCGAGGCTGACGTTCTCCAGCAGGCTGCGCGCTTCTTCGCGGCTGATCTGGATCGGCAGGGCCAGACCGAGCGCGGTTTTCTGGTTGTTCGGCGCGGCGTCGACCGCAGCCAGCATGCGGCGCTCCTCCGGCGAGAGCTGCACGCCGGCCTGATCGAACAATGCGACGTTGTTGTTGCGATTGAAGGTGTAGCCGTAGCCGATGGTCGCCATGTTGTCGCCGGCGTCGTAGGCGCGTTCGCGGAATCCTTCGAAGTTCTGGATCATCACGCTGGCGCGGCGGCGGTATTCGTCTTCGGTGCGCTCGTGGTAGTCGATCGGCACGTGCATCTCCTCTGGATGCGTCGCGGAGACGCTCGTTCGTCGGATCGACGGGTCAGCCCATCCAGCTCGGCCATCGGCAACCTTCTGCGCCGAGGGCGCGCAGCCGTTCCTGCGCGGCGGGCGAGTCGTCGCGCTGCAGGGTCAGCGTATCGGGCAGGATCGGCGGTTCGTCGTCGCTGCCCGCGTCGACCATGCCGACCCGCGTCCACGCCAGCCCTGCCCCACGGCGCTGGACGCGGCCCATGTACAGCGCGCCATTGCGGCCGCTTTTGACCACCAGCACCGCTTCGCCGCCCCGGCCGCTGCCGAGCACGCTGCCCGGGTCGCCCTCGTCGAGCCGCGCGGCGTCCGGCGTGGCGACGAAATGCTCGCCGCAGAGACCTTCTTCGGTGCGGATCAGATGGAGGACGAAGCTGCCGCACGCCATCGCAGGATCGGGCCGATCGCAGAGGTCCGCCGTCCAGGCGCCGACCAGCCCCGCGGCCTCGTCGCGCCCGGCGTTCGCCCCGGATGCGGGCCCGGTGACGCAACCCGCCAACCCAAGCCCGCAGACCAGCACGACGACGGTCGCAAGGGCACGAGAAACGGCGATCGGCATGCACGGACTCCCTGTCGCGGGTTCGACCGGGCCACGCTATGCCCGGGCCGGGGCAGGGTCAAGACGGCCCGGGCTCCTCCTGTCGGTTGCGACAGGGTAGGCCCGCCGGCTCGCGTCACGGCCGCCCGCGTCACTCCTCGGTGGTGCAGCGGACGAGCTTGTGCGACAGCAGCGTCACCGCGTCATCGTGGCGGCGGAAGATCGAATGCCGTCACACCCTGCCTCCGGCCGTTATCACCTCTGCCGCTGATGCCCATGCCGCAATCCGGCAGAGACAGCCGCGATGAGGCAGTTCCGGCCCGACATGTCCTGCGACCGCCCTGGCTCACGCGACAGGCGCGCAGTGCGGTCAGTGCGCGTTTTACCGCGAATCATTCATCCCCACCCCGGGTTTCCGCCCATCCGTGTTGAGACCGGAGCGCATTGGCATGCGTCTTGCTTGATATGCCGCGTGAATGCATATCGGCCATTCCTTAGGCCGCATGTATCGCCCAAGCGATCTCGCGGGTGGGGCCAGGTCGCCATCCAGCCATGCCGGCATCGGATCTGATGATCCGCGGCGCGATCGCGAAACCATCGACAAGGAACCACTGAACGGGCGCATAGACTGCGCCCAGGGGGAGTGCATGCGTTGGCTATTCGATCTGGGCAAATACAAGACCATCGTCGTCTCGGTTGCCCTGTTCCTGATTTTCGATCTTGGCGTTCTGATCCTCAACTTCTATATCTCCTCGCAGATCCAGAACGACTCGGTCGCTGTCAACCTTTCGGGCCGACAGCGCATGCTCAGTCAGCGCATGGCGAAGGAAATGTTCCTGATCGATGAGGCATATCGCAATGGATCGCCGTCGGCGGAAGCCATCGATGGTCTCAAGCAGTCGAGCGCCTTGTTCCAGACCACGCTGGAAGCCTTCGAGAATGGCGGCCAGACAACAGGCGGCGACGGCCAGCCCGTGATCCTGGAGCGGGTCGAGGGCGCAGCCGGACGCGCTGCGATTGCCCGTGCCGATGCAGTCTGGCAACCGATCCTGCAGCGGCTGAAGCCCGCGCTCGCCGGGTCGGGCGACAATGCCGCGGCACTGGCCGCAGTGTTGCCTGCCTACAAGCAGGCGAACGGCCTGATCCTCAAGGAAATGAACAACCTCACCACCGAGCTCGAACGCGAAGCGAAGCGCCAGGCGACGTTCCTGCGCATGGTGCAGGTGATCGGCATCAGTCTTGCGACCATCAACTTCTTCATCATCCTCTTCCACTTCGTGCGTCAGCTCCGCGAAAACGACGAACTGCTGGCGAAAGCCAAACGCGAAACCGACAACATCCTCGCCACCGTCGACCAGGGGCTGTTCCTGATCGACCAGAACGGCGCGATCGGCGCCCAGCAGTCCAAAGCGCTCGCTCGCATCCTCAATCAGGACAACATCGCCGGCCGCAAGCTCAGCGATGTATTGAGCCAAACCCTCAAGGAGAATACCCGCGCACTGCTCGACGATTTCATCGGCATTCTGTTCAACGGACGCGTCAAGGAGCGATTGCTCACGGACATCAACCCGCTGAATCAGGTCGAGTTGAACTTCGAGCGCGAAGACGGCCGGGCCGAACGCCGCTACCTGAGTTTCAACTTCAAGCGCGTTTCCGACGAGGCTCGGCAACCTTCGCTGCTCGCAGTGGTCACCGACGTGACGATGCAGACCGAACTGTCGATGGAACTCGAGCGCAGCCGGGCCCAACGCGAACAGGATGTCGAGGCGATCGTGAGCCTCATGCATGTACCTGCACCTCGCCTGCAGGCCTTCCTGACCAGTTGCCGGGAATCGCTCGACATCGTCAACCAGCAGCTCGCAGAAAGAGCGACCAGCACTTCGGATCTGCAAGCGCTGCTGGGCCGCATCGCCAAGCCCGTGCATCGGATCAAGGGCGACGCCGCCAGCCTGAAGCTCGACAACTTCGAGAACTGGGCGCATGCCTTCGAAGACGATATCGCCGAGCTGAGGGCGAAGCCGCGCCTGATCGGCAATGACCTGCTGCCCCTGACGGTCAAGCTGAAGTCGATCTACGAACAGTTGGCCAACGTGCATGGTCTGGTGGATCGGCTGGGCCAGCTGGGCGGATCGCTGTCGCCGACCGCAGCCGTATCCGATGGCGTCGCCGCATCCACTGGCGGATCGACGACAGGTATCGAAGCGCTCGCACAGAGCGTTGCAGAGCGCAACGGCAAGCGCGTCAGCCTGATGCAGACCGGCGCCTTCGCCGAACTGCCCGACATTCTTCGCGAAGACGCCGAGTCCATCGCCGTGCAGTTCGTGCGCAACGCAGTGGTGCACGGCATCGAAAAGCCCGAAATACGGGCAGCCGTCCGGAAGAGCGTGCTCGGAAAGATATGGGTCGACATCAGCGATACGGCTGACGCTTACGAACTCAGCGTGCAGGACGACGGCGCCGGTCTGGATTTCGAGAAGATCCGTCAACGCGCGATCGATGCTCGTCTGCTCGGCGTGGAACAGGCCGCCAGTCTCGACCAGAAGACGCTGCTGTCGCTCATTTTCCGCGCCGACTTCAGCACCGCGGACGCTGCCGACCAGGATGCGGGCCGCGGCGTCGGCCTCGCTTTGGTGAAAGATCTCATCGCACGCCACAGCGGAAAAATCGCGGTCGACAGCAGGCCGGGCAAAGGCAGTCACTTCCGCATCCTGTTCCCCAAACGCGCCCAAGTGGCGGCCTGACTGGAGCGACACGATGAACAGCGGTAAAAAATGGCGCATGCTGATCGTCGACGATTCGATGGTCGTGCGAATGAACATCGCCGATGGAAATCGGGTCGAGAATATCGAGATCGTGGGCGCTGCGTCCAACGGCAGGCAAGCGCTGGAAATTTTCCAGCAGCTGCGGCCCGATCTGGTGACGATGGATATCACCATGCCGGAACTCGATGGAATCGGCTGCATCAAGGCCATCGTCGCCATCGACCCGGATGTCAGGATCCTGGTGATCTCGGCATTGGCAGACAAAGCGATCGCGATCGAAGCCATCAAATGCGGCGCTGCCGGCTTCATCAACAAGCCCATCAACGAACGCAAACTGAACGATGCCTTGTTCGAGTTGATCTCGGACTGAGCCTGACGATATCGACAACAGAGAGGATGTCATGGCACTGGCCATAGATCAGCTGCAAGTCTTCATCGACGCTACTCGCGATTACTTCTCGGTCAGCACCGGGGTCGAGGCCGAAGTCGGCACCCCTTACCTCATAGAGTCCGAGGCCCCGGTCGTCAACGAATACACCGGCATCATCGGCATCAGCGGCGTGCGCAAGGGGTGCGTCTATGTCACCGCATCGCAGGTGATGCTGAAAGCCGTGCTGCTCCGCATGGGCGTGAAGGCGCTCGGCAAGGAGCAGATAGCAGACCTCGTCGGCGAGATCGCCAACACCATCTCGGGCGCGGCGCGGCGCGAGTTCGGGGGTCAATTCCACATCTCGGTGCCGATGGTCGTCGCAGGCGGATCGGAACCGGTCCATCTTCCGAAATCGATCAAATGCTATTCGATCCCGATCGTCTGGAAATCCTACAGCGCCAATCTGGTGATTGGCCTCAGCTGATGTCAGGACACAGGAACTTCACCATGATTCGTGCCGTTCTATCCGTATCGATCGCCTGCGCATGCGCAAGCTTCGCCAACGCCGCACTTGCGCAAACCGCGCCCGCCGAAAAGCCTCGGGCAGAAGGATTCGCGGAGATGTTCAGCCGCGGCACCATCGGCTTCGACGTGCGCGCGCGCTACGAGAACGTGGAAGAAGCTCTGCTTCCCGAAGAGGCGCAGGCCTTCACCCTGCGGACGCGCATCGGCTTCACCAGCGCCGAGCTGGGCGGATTTTCGTTCGCGGTCGAGGGCGCGGATGTGCGCGAGATCAACGACGACTTCAACAGCACCGCGAACGGCAAGACCCGTTATCCCGTGGTGCTGGACCCGGAGGGCAGCGAATTCAATCAGGCATGGCTCCGCTATTCGCCCGACAAACGCTTCTCGACCACGATCGGCCGTCAGCGCATACAGTTCGATAATCAGCGGTTCTTCGGTAGCGCCTCGTTCCGTCAGCATGAACAGACCTTCGATGCCGCGCAGATCGCGATCAATCCGAACGACGCGTGGTCCATCCGCTACGCCTATCTGGATCAAGTCAATCGCGTGCCGGGCAACGGCCATCCTGTACGCACTGCACGCCAGCAGAAACTCGACGGGCACGTTTTGAACTCCAGTTGGAAATCCACGGCGGGCACGCTCGTCGGCTATGGTTATTTCGTCGAGAATGAAGACTTTCCGCTGCAGTCGACGAAGACCATCGGCCTGCGCTTCGTTGGCAGCCGCCCGCTCGCCGATCGACAGCGTCTCGAATACGTCGTCGAGTGGGCCAGCCAGAATCCCTACGCCGACGGCGCGCGCACGCTGGACAACGACTACCGTTCGCTTGAGGCCGCCTATATCGCCCCGAAGTTCAGCGTTCGTCTCGGGCATGAAACTCTCGGCGGCAATGGTCGCGCCGGCTTTCAGACGCCGTTCTCGACCTTGTTCGCCTTCAATGGCTGGGCGGATCGCTTTCTGGTCACGCCGGCGAACGGCCTGCGCGATACCTCGCTGGCCGTGACCGCGAAGCTCGGCGGCGGCGACCTGATGGCCCGTTACCACGATTTTCGTTCCGATCGCGCCGGCTTCCGCTATGGCGATGAGATCAATCTTCGGTATTCCTACAGCTTCGCCAAACAGTTCACCGCCATCGTGCAGTATGCGAATTTCAAGAGCGATACGACGACGATCCGCGACTCGGAAAAGATCTGGTTGACCCTCGAGTGGAAGTATCAGAAGCCACTCGGCGGAAAATAGCGGACTTCTTCGGATAGCCATCTTTCAGGCAGCGCATCGCCCGAAAAACCCGGGTCGAAAAAACCCGGGTCAGAGTGGACTTTCCCTACACCCCGACGCGGCATCCCCCGACAGACCGCCACCCCGCCGCCCCGCAGCATGACGCGCACCTCCTCCCCGAGCGTCGCCGCATGCCTCGCCCGACCAGAATCGATCTCCCCGGCATCGCCCAGCACGTCATCCAGCGCGGCAACGATCGTCAGCCGTGTTTTTTCGCCGACGCCGACTACCTGCGTTACCGCGCCGATCTGCGCGACATCGCGCTGCGCGAAGGCTGCGAGGTGCACGCCTACGTGCTGATGACCAACCACGTGCATCTGCTGGTCACGCCGGCCTCGCGGGGTGCGATCGGCAGAATGATGCAGTCGCTCGGGCGGCGCTACGTCCGCAGCGTCAACGTGCGCTATCGCCGCACCGGAACGCTCTGGGAAGGGCGCTACAAGGCCTGCCCGGTGGAAGACGGCGAATACCTGATGCACTGTCATCGCTACATCGAGCTCAACCCGCTGCGCGCCGCGATGGTGTCCGATCCCGCCGACTACCCCTGGTCCAGCCACCGCTGCAACGCGCTGGGCGAGTACGACCCGCTGGTCTCGCAGCATCCCTCGTATCTGTCGCTGTCGGACGACTCGGGCATGCGCCGGGCGCGCTATCGGGCGTTCGCGATGGCGAATGTCGAACCGGAGCAACTGGAGGCGATCCGCCGGCATGTGCAGCGGCAGCACGCCTTCGGTACGGGGCGGTTCCGGGAGGCGATCGAAGCGCAGCTCGGGCGGCCGGCCGGGCCGCGGAAGATGGGGCGGCCGAGGGGATCGGGCGCGGTGCCGGAAAGTCGACTCTGACCCCGGTTTTCGCTGCATCCGTGGGTCTGCGTCCCGCGTAAGGGATGGCGTGGCACGCGGGGCGGGGTCGATCCCCTGTTGCCCTGCGACCGCCCGCACACGCCCCCATCCGCAAAGGGAATGACCATGTCCGACCTGGCCCAGAGCGCGTACGTGCAGATCGTGTACGTCAGCCGCTCGACCTTCACCACCATGCCGCCCGAACGGGGCATCGAACCCAGCGTCGCGCGCATCCTCGCGCAGTCGCGCACCAACAACGCGAAGCGCGGCCTCGTCGGTGCGCTGTACTTCGGCGACGGCTGTTTCTTCCAGTGCCTGGAGGGCCGCGTCGAGGACGTGGATCGCCTCTACGCCACACTGCTCAAGGACCCGCGCCACACCGACCTCAAAGTGCTGACGCGGCGCGGCATCCCGCGCAAGAACTTCTCGAACTGGGCGATGAAGTACGTACCGCTGGATGCGGAGATGAAGTCGCTCCTGCGCGAGCTGGGGATGTCGAGCTTCGACCCCTATCGCTTCGACGACGCCATCGTCGGCCGGGTGCTGGACATGCTGGCGCGGGGTGGCGATGTCGCACCCGCCACCGGGGGCGAGGCAGACAAGGCATCGTCCGGCGGCAACGCCCGCACACTGGGGATCGCCGCGGCGGCCGGGGCGCTGATCATCGCCGCGATCGTCGGCGCGGTGATGCTGGATCTGATCTGACACCGGCGGCAGCGGACGCGGCGCCGGAAAGTCGACTCTGACCCCGGTTTTCGCGGGGCTAGGCAAGGCGCGTGACCTGGCGCAGAATCGCGGCGGGGAGCATTCTCGTTCGCGATATGAACGCGCGCATCCGGTCGCAGGATTCGGCGCC
>JBIJBH010000096.1:0-9781 GCA_044345315.1 Lysobacteraceae bacterium | reverse complement strand
TTTCACGTCGACCGCATCGGGACGGAATCAGAATTCCTGACTGAACTTGATCCCGAAGGTCCGCGGCTGGCCGGCGACCGAATACACCTGCGCGCCGCACACCGATTCGTTGCACTGGGTGAACCGGTTGTACTGCGCTTCCTCGTTCATCAGGTTCTTGACGTAGAAGTCGACCGACCAGCTCTCGCGGCGCAGGCCGAAGGACAGGTCGACCAGACTGTACGCGGGCAGATCGCCGAGGATGTTGCGCTCGACGATGCGGAGATCCGAGGTGCGGCGGCCTTCGTGGACCACCGAGCCCTGCGCGTAAGCCTCGAACGAACCGATGTCGAAGGTGTAGCGCGCGGTGAGGTTGCCCTTGTAGTCCGCGGTGATCGGCAGGCGGGTGCCGTCGGGGGCCTGCGGCGAAGCGCAGCTCGTGACCGGATTGCCGTTGGCGTCGACCTCGCCGCAGTAGTTCTCGGTCAGCTCCGCATCGTAGAAGCCGACGCCGGCCGAGAGCCTGAGGTTGTAGGTCGCGGCCCAGTTCACGTCCATTTCCAGACCCTGGATGCGCGCCTGGTTGGCGTTGCGGATCTCGGTCAGACCGTTGGCGCCGAGCACCGCGAACTGGAACTCGTCCCAGTCCTGATGGAAGGCGGCGCCGTTGAAGGTCAGACGGTTGTCCAACCACGAGGTCTTCCAGCCGACTTCCCAGTTGGTCAGGAATTCGGTGATGTACGGCGGCAGGGTGCCGCGGCGGTTGATGCCGCCCGGGCGATAACCTTCCGACCAGGTGAAGTACATCATCCGATCCGGCGTGAACTTGTAGGACAGGTTGAACTTGCCCAGGGTGTCCTTTTCGCGCACGGACTTGTCGAACACGGTGCAGGGCGCGCCGTTGAACGACGGCCACTGGGCCGGGTCGGGCCCGAAGCGCACGATGCAGGCGGCCTGACCGTAGCGGGTTTCCGGCGGGCGGCTGGTCTGCGGCAGATAGCCTTCGGAGAATCCGAAGAAGCCCTTGAGGCTGTTGTCGTTGCGGAAATGGCGGAAGCCGGCGGTGGCGGTGAGCTTGTCGGTGATGTCGAAGCTCAGTTCGCCGAAGATCGCCTGATCCTCATCGCGACGCTCCTGCTTGGTCAGCCAGATGGTGTCTTCCCAGCCGCGCACCGAGAGCACCGAGGCGAGATCGTCGATGCGATAGCGCTGCTGGATGTCGTGGAAGTGCTCCTGCCAGAACAGGCCGGCGACGAAGCGGAAGCGCTGGTCCTGCGGCGAGGCGATGCGCAGTTCGTGGCTGGTCTTCTTGTAGCGGTCCTTGGCCTGAATGTACTGGGCCGGATTCACCAGATCGCCGCTGTCGTCGTAGAAGTACGCGCCGTAGCCGAACAGGGTGTCGTACCAGAAGCCGTAGTCGCTGTAGTCGGAGTCGGTGTCGACGTCGCGCTTGAGGTGGGCGAAGGCGTAGGTCAGATCGAAGTTGCCGATCTTGCCCTGCACGGTCAGCGCGGCCTGATACCAGCGGTCGTCGGACTCTTCGGGATAGAAATGCGCGACCTGATTGCGGCGCAGCCCTTCGTCCTGGGCGAAGAAACCGTCGGCGGTCTGGCGCTGACCCATGATCGTCGGGCTGATCGTCCAGTTGTCGTTGAGATCGATCTTCAGCGCCAGACGCGCGCCGGCGGTGTCGACGGTGTTGTAGTCGTCTTCGGCGCGATCGAAGTTGTCGTCGGTGATGCCCGAGGTCGGATAGGTGCGGGTCGCGCGGACGTTGTCGATCCAGCCGGCGTCGCGTTTCTGCCAGCCGACCAGACGGATCGCGGTGCGGTCGCCCATCGGGATGTTGACGAAGCCTTCGGCGACGTGGCCGAAGCCGCCGCCATCGACCGCATTGAGCTCCACGCCGTAACCGGCCGCGAAACCGCTGGCGTCGGGCTTGCGGGTGATCATGCGCAGGGTGCCCGACTCGGAGCTGGCGCCGTAGAGGGTGCCCTGCGGGCCGGCCAGCGCCTCGACGCGCTCGATGTCGTAGACGTGCAGATCGAGCGCACCCTGGATGGTGGTGATCGGCTGCTCGTCGAGATAGATGCCCACGCTCGGCAGCGAGGCCGAGTGGTTGCCGTCGCCGCCGCTGGCGACGCCGCGCATGTAGACCTGGCCGAAGCCCGGGCCGTTGGGCGTGATCGAGACCGCCGGCAGCAGCTTGGCGTAGTCCTCGAAGTCGTTGACCTGCAGTTCGTCGAGCTGCTGGGCGCCGATCACGCTGAGGCTGATCGGTACGTCCTGCGCGCGCTCGGAGCGCTTCTGCGCGGTGACGGTGATGGTCTCCAGCGACGGACTGCCGTCCTTGTCGGCTTCACTGTCCTGCGCGGCGGCGGCGCCGGCGAAGAGCATGCTGCCGAAAGCGACGTAGATCGCCGCGGTCAGCGGCAGTCGTGCCGGATGGGGTCGATGGCGGACGGAATGACTTCGGTTGTTCGGCATTGCGCTCTCCCTGGTGGTGTTGAGGTGGACAGGTGGTGGGTGGGTCGGAGGTGAATGGACAGGTGATGCGAAAATCGCGGCCCGGCGCGCGCTCATGCGGACGACGGGAATTCGGGAACCTCGGGATAGACGTCGAGCACCGGGCCGAGCGCATCCTTGAGCGGCCCAAGCCAGGCTTCATAGGGGCGCCACTGGTCGAGGCCGTCGCGGTTGATCGGGCGCCGCACCTGTTCGGAGCTGGCGGTGCGCACCGGGCGGTCGTTTTCGAAGAAACGCAGGCAGCGCTCCTCGAACGGCAGCCCGCAGTGATCGAGCAGGCGCCGGATCTCGGACTCGGTGTCGTCGACCATGCGCTCGTGGATCACGCGATGTACGCGGCCCGGCAGCACCGCGTCGAAATGCGCCATCAACTCGACGTAATCGCGGTAATAGCGGCCGAGGTCGTCGAGGCCGTAGCTGAAATTCTGGCCGCGGGCGAAATGCTGCTTGAAGCCGGAGAAACAGCAGGCCATCGGATGACGGCGCGCGTCGACGATCTTCGCGTTCGGCAGCATCAGATGGATCAGGCCCAGATGCAGGAAGTTGTTCGGCATCTTGTCGATGAAGAACGGCCGCCCGGCCTTGCGCTGCACGCGGGTGCGTTCGAGATACTGCGCGCCGAGTTCGGCGAAGCTCTCCGGCGGCAGTTCGGCGAGGGCCTCGTGGTAACTGCGGCCGGCCTCGGCGCCGCGACGCAGCGCGCGGGTCATGGCGATGATCTCCGGCAGTTCCATCGTGCCTTCGACCGCGGAATGGCTGGAGAGGATCTGCTCCAGCAAGGTCGAACCCGAACGCGGCAGACCGACGATGAAGATCGGATCCGGCGCGGGGTCGCCGCAGCCGGCGCGCGCGGCGAAGAATTCGCGGGTGTAGACCGCCTTCGCCCGCTGCATCCGCAGGCTGGTGTCGTCGGCGCGATACGGCACGCGGGCGAGGCGCAGGGCGTTGCCGGCGGCGTAGTGCGCGAAGGCGTCGGCGTGGGCCTTGCGGTCTTCCAGCGCCTTGCCGAGCGCGAAGTCGAAGTGCAGGCGATGTTCTTCGCCGAGATCGCGCCGCGCGAGCTGCGCGCGCATCGCCGCGATGTCGGCGTCGTCGAAGCGCAGGGTCTTGAGATTGGCGAGGCTCCACCAGGCTTCGCCGAAGCCCGGATCCAGCGCGATGCTGCGCCGGTAGGCGGCGATCGCCTCGTCCTGGCGGCCGGCGGTCTTCAGCGCGTGGCCGTGGCTCATCCACACCCGCGGATTGTCCGGATACTCGCGCAGGATCGCCTCGTACAGGGCGATGCCCTCGGCGTAGTCGCCGAGTCGGCAGAGGATCGCCGCGCGCAGGGTGCGTGCGCCGGGGTTGTGCGGGTCGTCGGCGAGCACCCGGTCGAGCTGGACCAGCGCGCGCTCCGACTGCTGATCGCGGTGCAGCACCAGCGCGTAGTGCTGGCGCGCCTCGCGGAAGCCCGGGGCGAGTTCGAGACAGCGTTCGAGCAGGTGCAGGGCCTCCTCGGTGCGCCCGACCCGCACCGCCAGTTCGGCCAGCATGCGGATCGCGGCGACATCGGTCGGCTGCTGCTGCAGTCGCGCCTTGAGCCGGGTCTCGGCCTCGGGCAGGCGATCGGCGGCAAGCGCCTCGCCGGCCTCCAGCAGGGCGGGATCGCGGACCGAATGGCGGACGTGGGCCAGCTGCGCGGCGTCGGCGCCGTCGGTGTCGCCGATCGCGCGCAGGTGGTCGGCCAACGCGAGCCAGGCCCGCGCCAGAGTCGGCTGCAGCGCCACCGCCCGGCGCAGCGCCGCGACCGCGGCCTCACCGCGGCCCAGGCGGCCGAGCGCGAGACCATGTTCGTAGTGGACCAGCGGCGCCTGCGGCTGGGCCTGCGCCAGGCGATCCAGCAGATCGAGGGCCTCGGCCGGGCGGCCGGTCAGGCGCAGGGACGCGGCGAGGATCAATTGCGCAGCGGGATGGCCGTCGACCACCCGCAGGATTTCCCGGGCCTGGCGACCGGCCAGCGCGGGGTCGCTGCCGAGCAGGCGCGAGGCGCGATCGAGGGCGACGTCGAGGCTGGCGGTGGCTTCGGGCAAACGCGGTCCTGCTGCGGTCCTGCTGGGATTTTCCGGCCGCATCGACCGGGGCGTTCCGGCCGCGGGCATCCATCGCCCCCGGCGCGCAAACCGACAATCTACGCCGCGGGCGTTCGCCCCGTCCAGCCGCATCGCGGCGGCTGCGATAGCATGCCGCCATGGCTGCGCCCGACGACGACGGTTCACCGATACGCCCCTACCCCGGGCCGGCCGGCGGCTGGGACGCACTGAAGGCGTCCTGGGACGCCCTGCGCCGGCAGGAGGCGGTGCTGCGCGGCCCCGGCACCCTGCTGCGGACCAACCAGCCCAGCGGTTTCGACTGCCCCGGCTGCGCCTGGCCCGACCGCAACCCGCATTCCACCTTCGAGTTCTGCGAAAACGGGGTCAAGGCGGTCGCCAACGAGGCCACCTCGCGGCGGATCGGCGCCGCGTTCTTCGCCGAACATCCGGTGGCCTGGCTGGCGCAGCAGAGCGACGAATTCCTCGAAGCGCAGGGCCGGCTGACCGAACCGCTGGTCTACGACCCCGTCGACGACCGCTACCGGCCGATCGCCTGGGAGGACGCCTTCGCGAAGATCGCGACCGCCCTGCGCGCGCTGGACTCGCCCGATCGCGCGGTGTTCTACACCTCGGGTCGGACCTCGAACGAGGCCGCCTTCCTGTACCAGTTGTTCGTCCGCGCCTACGGCACCAACAACCTGCCGGACTGCTCGAACATGTGCCACGAGCCCTCGGGCGTGGCGATGACCGCGCAGCTCGGCAGCGGCAAGGGCACGGTGACGCTGGACGATTTCGAGCGCGCCGAGGCGATCTTCGTGTTCGGCCAGAATCCCGGCACGAACCATCCGCGCATGCTCGGCGAACTGCGCCGCGCGGCCAAGCGCGGCTGCCGCATCGTGGTGTTCAATCCGCTGCGCGAACGCGGCCTGGAACGCTTCACCGACCCGCAGTCGCCGGTGGAGATGCTCGGCGGCGGCGCCACCGCGATCGCCAGCCACTATTTCCAGCCGCGGATCGGCGGCGATCTCGCGGTCGCGCTGGGCATCGCCAAGGTCGCGATCGAGCGCGGCGACCGCGGCGTCGACGCGCACGCCGTGGACCATGCCTTCATCGACGCCAATACCCTCGGCTACGACGACTTCGCCGATGTCGCGCGCGAGGCCGAGTGGGCCGACATCGAACGCGAATCCGGGCTGTCGCAGGCGCAGATCGAACAGGCCGCGCAGGTCTATCTGGACAGCACCGCGACGATCTTCTGCTGGGGCATGGGCATCACCCAGCACCGGCGCAGCGTGGCCACGATCCAGAGCCTGGTCGCCTTGCTGCTGCTGCGCGGCAACATCGGCAAACCCGGCGCCGGGCCGTGCCCGGTGCGCGGCCATTCCAACGTGCAGGGCGACCGCACGATGGGCATCTACGAAAAGCCGGCCGCAGACTTCCTGGACCGGCTCGGCGCCGAGTTCGGCTTCGCGCCGCCGCGCGCCGAAGGCTTCGACACGATCGCCGCGATCGAGGCGATGCGCGACGGGCGGGTCGGCGTCTTCTTCGCGATGGGCGGCAATTTCGCCGCGGCTACGCCCGACACCGCGGTGGTGCACGCGGCGCTGCGCAACTGCGCGCTGACCGTGCAGGTCAGCACCAAACTCAACCGGTCGCATCTGGTGCACGGACGCGAGGCGCTGATCCTGCCCTGTCTGGGCCGCACCGAGATCGATGTCCAGGCCGAAGGTCCGCAGGCGATCACGGTCGAGGATTCGATGAGCATGGTGCATCTGTCCGCGGGCATGAACCCGCCGGCCTCGCCGCAGTTGCTGTCGGAACCGGCGATCGTCGCCCGGCTCGCCGCCGCGACCCTGCCCGACAGCGGCATTCCCTGGCTCGACCTGATCGCGCATTACGACCGCATCCGCGAGCGCATCGCCCGGGTCGTGCCGGGTTTCGAGGACTTCAACGCACGGGTGCGCGTACCCGGCGGCTTCCATCTGCATCATCCCTGCCGCGAACGGGTGTTCCCGACCCGCTCCGGCAAGGCGCGGTTCTTCGCCCATCCGCTGGTCGATGCGCACGATATCTCCGACTCCGACGCCGTGGGAGCGACGCCAGTCGCGACCGCGCAGCCGCATGTGTCTCCGGAGGCCGCTGCGGGCGATTCGTCGCGACTTGCGTCGCTCCCACAAGGTCCGGAATCGTCGCGACCAGCACCGCCGCAGCAGCAGCGATTGTTCCGGCTGATGACGGTGCGCGCGCACGATCAGTACAACACCACCGTCTACGGCAGCAACGACCGCTATCGCGGCGTGTACGGCACGCGTCGGGTCTGCTTCATCGCGCGCGCCGATCTGGACGCGCATGGGTTGGCCGACGGCGAATCGGTGGATCTGGTTTCGATCTGGCGCGACGGCGAGCGCGTTGCGCCGGGTTTCCGGCTGGTCGAATACGACATCCCGGCCGGCTGTCTCGCCGCGTATTTCCCGGAAACCAATGCGCTGGTGCCGCTGGAGCACCACGCCGAGCACGCGCGCACGCCGGCGTCCAAATCGATCCCGGTGCGGCTGCGTCGCGCGCGGCAGCCCGTGAACGCATGAACGAGGACGCCGCGCTCGCCCTGCTGCGGCTGCTCGCCGACGAGGGCGATGTCTCCGCCGCGCGCGCGGCGAAACGCCTCGGGCTCGGCGCGAGCCAGTTGCAGCGGCTGTTGACCGCACTCGGTGACGATCCGCGCTTCGACGGTCTGGATCTGGTCGAACAATCCTCCGAACCACGTGGCGACGGCGTCCGCGTGCGCCTGCGCCTGACCGCGCGCGGACGCGCGCTGTGCGCGCAGGCCGAAGGCGCCGGGACGTGAACGGCGTCTTGTGCCGTCCCGCGCTCCGCATCGCCGGTGCCTCGGCGACCGAATCGCAGGAATCAATCGCCGAGGAAACGCCGATCGCCCTGCTCTACAACGGCCTGCCGTTCGCGGTGATGATGGCGACGCCCGCGGATCTGGAGGACTTCGCACTCGGCTTCGCGGTGTGCGAGGGCATCGTCGCCGATGCGGACGAGTTTTCGCTCGTCGATGTCGTCCGCGATGCGCGCGGCGGCGACCTGCATGGCGTCGCGCTGCACTGCGCCATCCCCCAGCGCCGTCACGATGCGGTGATCGAACGCACGCGAGGGCTGGAGGGCCGCAGCGGCTGCGGCCTCTGCGGGATCGCGGATGCGGCGCAGGCGGTCCCGCGACTGCCGGCGGCAGCGTCCATCGCGCGCTTCGATCCGGCGCAGATCCATGCCGGACTGGAGGCACTGGCACGCAGCCAGCCGATCAACGCGCGCTGCGGCGGCGTGCACGCCGCCGGCTTCGTCCACGCCGACGGCGCGCTCGTGCGCGAGGATGTCGGGCGCCACAACGCGCTGGACAAGGCGGTCGGCGCACTGCTGCGCAGCGCGCCGCGACCCGATCTCGCGAGCGGCTTTCTCGCGATCACCTCGCGCGCGTCCTACGAGATCGTGCGCAAGGCCGCGCATGCCGGCATTCCGGTGATCGCGGCGATGTCGGCGCCGACCGCGCTCGCGATCCGGGAGGCCGAAGCCGCCGGCATCACCCTGATCGCCTTCGCCCGCGAGGGCCGGATGACCGTGTACAGCGGCCGCGAACGGATCATCGGCGCTCCGCGCGGCGACGGATGAGCGCCATCCGCAGGCGTGCGGATGCGCAGCCCCTGCTTCCGGCATATGCTTGCGGGTTCCTGCCACCGGGACTCCGCCCATGCGCCTCGCTCCGCTCGCCGCCGCCCTGCTCGCCGCAGCAGTCGCCGTGACCATCACCGCCTGCGGCGAGAAAGCCGCCGACGCCCCGAAACCGCCCGCCGGCACCGCCGCGCCGACGACCGCCTCCGATCCCGCGCTCGACGCGAAATTCGCCGATCTGAGCAAACGCTGGCTGGACGGCGCCCTCGCCCTCAACCCGGTCTTCGCCACCCAGCAGGGCGAGCACCGCTTCGATGCCGAGATCGACGACCTCAGCGCCGAAGGCCGCACGAAGTCGCTCGACTTCGCGAAAAAGACGCTGGCCGAGCTGGAAGCCTTCGACATCGCGAAACTCTCGCGCGAGAACCAGATCGATGCCGCGATCCTGCGCAACCAACTGCGTTCGGACATCTGGAACATCGAAACCCTGCAGAGCTGGGCCTGGGATCCGCAGGTCTACAGCGGCATCGCCGGCGGCGCGGTCTACAACCTGATGGCGCGCGAATTCGCGCCGCTGCCCGAGCGCCTGAAATCGGCCACTGCACGCATGGAGAAGCTGCCGGGCCTGTTCGCGCAGATGCGCGAGAATCTCGACCCGGCGCGGGTGCCGAAGATCCACGCCGAGACCGTGGCCGCGCAGAACGGCGGCATGATCTCGCTGATCGAGGAATTCATCGTGCCCAACGCCGGTCAGCTGCAGGGCGACGACCGCAAGCGACTCGACGCCGCGATCGAAGGCCTGCGCAAGGCGGTCGCCGAACATCAGCTGTGGCTGGACAAGACCCTGGTGCCGAACGCGAAGGGCGACGCCCGCATCGGTGCGGAACGCTACGACGCCAAGCTCGAATTCGCGCTGATGTCGACGCTCTCGCGCGAGGAGATCAAGCGCCGCGCCGAGGCCGAGATCGTCGCCGTGCGCGCGAAGATGTACGGGATCGCGCAGCAGGTGCTGAAGGGCAAGCGACGAGCAGCAGCAGAAGGCGATCGAGGCCGCGCTCGAACTGGCCTACGCCGATCGCCCGGCGCGCGACAAGGTGGTCGAGACCGCCGAGGCGACCCTCGCCGAAGCGACCGAATTCACGAAGAAGAAGGATCTGGTGACGGTGCCGGACGATCCGATCGAGATCATCCTGATGCCGGAATTCCAGCGCGGCGTCGCGGTCGCCTACTGCGATTCGCCCGGTCCGCTCGACAAGGGCCTGAAGACCTACTACGCGATCTCGCCGATTCCCAACGATTGGAGCGACGAGCAGACCACCTCGTTCCTGCGCGAATACAACACGCGCATGATCCACCTGCTGTCGATCCACGAAGCGATGCCCGGGCACTATCTGGAAGGCGCGCATTCGGCGCGGCATCCCTCGGTGCTGCGTGCGGTGCTGCGTTCGGGCATGTTCGCCGAGGGCTGGGCGGTCTACACCGAGTCGGTGCTGATGAACGAGGGCTACCTCGACAACGATCCGCTGTTCCATCTGGTG
>JBIJBH010000095.1:0-9787 GCA_044345315.1 Lysobacteraceae bacterium | reverse complement strand
GAGGCGCTGATCCGCCTGCGCCGCGGCGGCGTGGCCGCGGATCGGATCACGCTCAGCTCCGACGGCCAGGCCAGCCTGCCGCATTTCGACGCCGACGGCCGCCTGCTCGGGCTCGAAGTCGCGCCGATCGCCAGCCTGCTCGACTGCGTGCGCGCGCTGGTCCGCAGCCACGGCCTCGCGCTGTCCGACGCGCTGCCCGCAGCCACCCTCACCCCGGCGCGCGTCTGGGGCCTGCCGCGCAAGGGCCGGCTCGCGGTCGGCGCCGACGCCGACGTGCTGCTGCTCGATCGCGACGACCTGCGCCTGCGCGCCACCATCGCCGGCGGATATCCCTTTTTCCACGAAGCAATCAGCGCAGAAACCTCCGCCGATCCGTCGGTAGAGCGGCCTTCAGGCCGCTGCTTTTCATGATTGGCAAGAGAACAGCGGCCTTCAGGCCGCTGACCCGTCACATCGAACAGCGAAGCGGCCTGAAGGCCGCTCTACCGATCCTGCTTTCGCACGGCAACGGCCACGAGAGTTAAGATCGGCGGATGAAAATCGCCAGCTGGAACGTCAACTCCCTCAACGTCCGCCTGCCGCACCTGGAGCAGTGGCTGCAGGCCGCGCAGCCGGATGTGGTCGGGCTGCAGGAAACCAAGCTCGAGGACAACAAGTTTCCCGACGCGGTGCTCGCCGGTCAGGGCTATCGCAGCGTGTTCGCCGGGCAGAAGACCTACAACGGCGTCGCCCTGCTCGCGCGCGGACATGCCCTCGACGACGTGCAGATCGGCATTCCCGATTTCGACGACGCCCAGCGCCGCGCGATCGCCGCAACCGTGAACGGCGTGCGCATCGTCAATCTGTACGTGGTCAACGGCCAGGACGTGGGCACCGAGAAATACGACTACAAACTGCGCTGGCTCGACGCCGTGCACGGCTGGCTGACCGACGAACTGAAGACCCATCCGCGGCTGATCGTGATGGGCGACTTCAACATCGCCCCCGACGATCGTGACGTGCACGATCCCGCGATGTGGAACGACGCCAGCATCCTCACCTCCACCGCCGAACGCGCCGCGCTCCAGCGCCTGCTCGATCTCGGCCTGCACGACGCCTATCGCCTGCATCACGCCGAAGGCGGCTTCTTCAGCTGGTGGGACTACCGCCAGGCCGCCTTCCGCCGCAACCTCGGCCTGCGCATCGACCTCACCCTCGTCTCCGACGCCCTGCGCGCGCAAGCGACCGCCGCCGACATCGACAGGGAACCGCGGACCTGGGAGCGGCCGAGCGATCATGCGCCGGTGTGGGTGGAGATCGCGGGGTGAGGCGCGCGTCGCGGCCCTGATCGCGCCGCCATAGATCGCGTCGAACGATTCCGACGATCCGAGAGGAAAAAACCATCGCCGAGTCTCAGCTCCTGAGACAGACTGTGTCGAGCATCCGGACCTGTGCGATCCCGAAGAAGCTGCACGATGGATCGTCGGCATGGGCGCACAGCGAGGACAGACCACGGCCAAGCGATGGACAGGGGATCGCATGCGAAGGTTTTATGCGCATTCGACGCATCGGATCGACAAGGAAGACTGGCAGCCGCTCGCCGAACATCTGACCGATGTCGGCCGTCGCGCGCGCGAGGCCGCCGACGTGTTCGGCGCCGGTGCGCTCGCCGAAGTCGCCGGTCTGCTGCACGATCTGGGCAAGTACACCGATGGTTTCCAGGCGCGCCTGGAAGGCAAGGCACCCAAGCTCGATCACGCCACCCACGGCGCCCGCGAGGTCATCGCCGCCTATTCCCAGCTCGGGCCACTGCCGTATCTGATCGCCTACGCCATCGCCGGGCATCACGCCGGCTTGGCCGACGGCGCGAGCGGCGAGGGCCGGCGCACGCCGCTCGCCGACCGGCTGGCCAAGCCCCTGCCGGCGCTGATCGACCGCTGGCGCGATGAGTTGACCCTGCCGCCCGCCGACGCACTGAAAGCTGCCCTGCGTCTGAAAGCCGTACCGGAGCGAGGCGGGTTCCAGCTCGCGTTCCTCGTGCGCATGCTGTTCTCCACCCTCGTCGATGCCGACTATCTCGACACCGACGCCTTCTACCGCCGCATCGAAGGGCGCGGGCCGCGCGACGATGCGCCGCCGCCCGCGCTGGACGCCCTGCGCGCACGGCTGGACGCCCACCTCGCGCAACTGCGAGACGCCGGCGATGGCGGCACGGTCCATCGCCTGCGTCAGGACGTGCTGGCCTCGGTCCGCGCCCGCGCCGGGTCGCCCCCCGGCCTGTTCTCGCTGACCGTACCGACCGGCGGCGGCAAGACCCTGACCTCCATGGCCTTCGCGCTGGATCACGCCATCGCCCACGGCCTGCGCCGCATCATCTACGTCATTCCCTTCACCAGCATCATCGAGCAGAACGCCGCGGTGTTCCGGCGCGCGTTCGGCGATCTGGGCGAGCGCGCCGTGCTGGAGCATCACAGTGCGCTCACCGACGACCCGAACCAGGCGGCGGAGTCCCGCGACAAGCTCCGGCTGGCGATGGAGAACTGGGACGCGCCGATCGTCGTCACCACCGCGGTGCAGTTCTTCGAGAGCCTGTTCGCCGACCGTCCCTCGCGCTGCCGCAAGCTGCACAACATCGCCGGCAGCGTGATCGTGCTGGACGAGGCGCAGATGCTGCCGCCAGCCATGCTCCGACCCTGCGTGGCGGCGCTGGACGAACTGGCGCTGAACTACCGCACCAGTCTGGTGCTGTGCACCGCGACTCAACCGGCGCTGCGGCGGGAGGACGGGTTCGACGGCGGCTTCGCCGAGGTGCGCGAACTGGTCGAAGACCCGCCCGCGCTGTACCGCCGGCTCGAACGCGTGCGGGTGCGGGACATCGGCGGGCAGGACGACGCAGCGCTGGCTGCCCTGCTGCGGGAGCGCCCGCAGGCGCTGTGCATCGTCAACAGCCGCCGCCACGCGCGGGCCCTGTACGAACGCATCGCCGACCTGCCCGGGGCGGTGCATCTGAGCACGCTGATGCATGCCCGCCACCGCAGCGCGGTGTTGGCCGAAGTCCGCCGCCGATTGCGCGCGGGCGACCCCTGCCGGGTGGTCTCGACCTCGCTGATCGAGGCGGGTGTGGACGTGGATTTCCCCTGCGTGCTGCGCGCGGAGGCCGGGCTGGACGCCATCGCCCAGGCCGCAGGACGCTGCAACCGCGAAGGCCGGCGTCCGCGCGAGGACAGCGAGGTCCTGGTGTTCGCCTCGTCGGAGTTCGCGCCGCCGCACGAGCTCGCCCGCTACGCCCAGGCCTATCGCACGGTCGCGCGCCACCACGCCGACGACTTGCTCGGGCTGGACGCAGTGCGCGCCTATTTCCAGGAGATGTACTGGCAGAAAGGCGACCGCGGCCTGGATCAGGGCGGGCTGATGCCTCTGCTCGAACGCTGCGGCCCGAAGAATCTGCCGTTCGAGACCTTGGCCGCCAGGTTCCGGATGATCGAGGACACCCAGCAACCGGTGATCGTGCCGTTCGAGGTGGACGGCGACGGCCAGGTCGTGCGCAGCCCGACCGCGGACCGGGCGCTGAACGATCTGCTCGCCGTCGATCCGGCCCCGCGGGTGGGCGCGATCGCCCGCCGCCTGCAGCCCTATCTGGTGCAGCTGCCCGCGGCCGGCTTCGCCGTCCTGCGGGCGCTGGGCGCGGTGCAGCCGGTCCAGCCCGAGCGCTACGGCGAGCAGTTCATGCGGTTGATGCTGCCGGGGCATTACGACGCACGGTTCGGGGTGCGTCTTGAAGCGCAGGCAGCGCAGGCAGCGGAGAACAACATATGGTGACGAAAAATATTCAAGGAGAACCAACGCGATGAGCTACGGCATCCGCCTCCACATCTGGGGCGAACGCGCCTGTTTCACTCGGCCGGAGATGAAAGTCGAGCGCGTGTCCTACGATGTCATCACCCCCTCGGCCGCGCGCGGCATCCTCGAAGCGATCCACTGGAAACCGGCGATCCGCTGGTGCGTGGACCGCATCCAGGTGCTCAAGCCGATCCGCTTCGAATCGATCCGCCGCAACGAAGTCGGCGGCAAACTGTCGGAAGCCGCGGTCGCCAAAGCGATGAAAGCCGGCCGCGTCGACGGCCTCGCCAGCGTGGTCGAGGACGACCGTCAGCAGCGCGCCGCCACCGTGCTGCGCGATGTGGCCTACGTGGTCCACGCCCACTTCGAGCTCACCGAGCGCGCCGGCCCCGACGACAATGTCGGCAAGCATCTGGACACGTTCAACCGGCGCGCGCGGCGCGGCCAGACCTTCCACGCGCCATGCTTGGGTACGCGCGAATTCCCGGCCGCGTTCGCCCTGCTGGAAGACGGCGCCGAGCAGCCGCTGCCCGACTCCGCGCTGGCGGGCGAGCGCGATCTGGGCTGGATGCTGCACGACATCGATTTCGCCCGCGAAAAGACCCCGCGCTTCTTCCGCGCGCGCATGGTCGACGGCCTGATCGAGGTGCCCCCGTTCGAGGGGCCGGAGGTGCGGGGATGATCCTGACCGCGCTGAATGCGTACTACGAGCGCCTGCTCGCGGCAGGCGGCTCGCAAATTTCGGCGCCCGGTTACAGCGTCGAGAAGATCTCATGGGCGTTGGTGTTGGACGCCACCGGTGCACTGGTCGCGGTGGACGACCTGCGCGAGTTGTCCGGCAAGAAACCAATGCCGCGGCCGATGAGCGTTCCACAGCCGGAAAAGCGCACGGCCGGAATTCGCTCGAATCGGCTGTGGGACAAGACCAGCTATGTCCTCGGCGTCAGCGCAACCAGCAAGCGCGCCGATCAGGAGCACGCCGCGTTCAGAGAACTGCATCTGAAGCTGCTGGCCGGCAGCGACGATCCCGCCCTGCGCGCGCTCGTCGCGTTCCTGACGCATTGGATGCCCGCGATGTTTGCCGAAGACGCGCGCTTCACGCCGGAAATGCTGGACGCCAACGTCGTTTTCCGATTCGATGGAGAGCGCGGCTATCTGCACGAGCGCCCGGCGGCGCGCGCCCTGCTGCAGCGAGCCGACGACGGAGAGGATGCCTCCCACATCGGCCTGTGTCTGGTCACCGGCCAACGCCTGCCGCTGGCACGCCTGCATCCGGCGATCAAGGGCGTGAACGGCGCACAGAGTTCGGGCGCCTCGATCGTCTCCTTCAACCTCGACGCCTTCAAGTCCTACGGCAAGGACCAGGGCGAGAACGCGCCGATCTCCGAACAGGCCGCCTTCGGCTACACCACCGCGCTCAATCATCTGCTGCGGCGCGACCCGGACAACCGCCAGCGCCTGCAGATCGGCGATGCGACCGTCGTTTTCTGGGCCACCGCCGCGGACGATGCCCGCGCACAGGCGGCGGAAACGCTGTTCGATCTTCTAATCGATCCGCCGAACGATGGCGCCGAAACCGAACGTCTGCGCAACGTGCTGGACCAGGTGCGCGCGCTGGAGGCGCGCCCGGACCTCGACCCGGGGCTGGCCGCAGGCACGCGCCTGCACATTCTGGGTCTCGCGCCGAATGCTTCGCGGCTGTCGATCCGCTTCTGGCTGACCGATGACATGCGTCGCTTCGCCGAACGGCTCGGCGACCACTACCGCGACATCGACCTGCAGCCGGCGCCCTGGAAAACTGCGCCGCCGCTGTGGCGGCTGCTGCTGGCCACCGCGCCGAGCCGCGACGGCAAGGCCAAGAGCGAAGACGTGCCGCCGCAGCTCGCCGGCGAGATGGCCCGCGCGATCCTCGCCGGCACCGCCTACCCGCAGAGCCTGCTCGATGTGCTGGTGATGCGCATGCGCGCCGACCACGACGTGTCGGGCATCCGTGCGGCCCTGTGCAAGGCCGTCCTCGCCCGCCGTTCCCGACTGTATTCCCACGACAGGAGTCCTCCCGTGAGTCTCGATACCGCCAACACCGAACGCGGCTATGTACTCGGCCGCCTGTTCTCGCTGCTGGAGAACGCGCAGCGCGCCGCGCTGGGCGACAAGCTCAACGCCACCATCCGCGACCGCTACTACGGCGCCGCATCGGCCACCCCCGCCAGCGTCTTCCCGGTGCTGCTGCGCAACGCCCAGCACCACCTCAGCCGGTTGCGCAAGGACAAGCCCGGCCTGGCGGTGAACATCGAAAAGGACATCGGCGAAACCATCGCCCTGCTCGACGGCTTCCCGCGCAGCCTGCGCATCGAGGCGCAGGGGAATTTCGCCATCGGCTATTACCACCAGACCCAGGCGCGCTTCGCACGCGGCGACGCGCCGGCCCAGGACGACCACGCTGACACCGGAGAAGAATGATGACCGCGATCCAGAACCGCTACGAATTCGTCTATCTGTTCGACGTCGCCAACGGCAATCCGAACGGCGACCCCGACGCCGGCAACCTGCCGCGGCTGGACCCCGAGACCAATCGCGGCCTCGTGACCGATGTCGCGCTCAAACGCAAGATCCGCAACTACGTGGCGCTGGAGAAGGAAAGCAGCCCCGGTTTCGCGATCTACATGCAGGAGCGGTCGATCCTCAACAACCAGCACAAGCAGGCCTATGCGGCGCTGGGCATCGAGCACGAAGCGAAGAAACTGCCCAAGGACGAAGCCAGGGCACGCGAACTGACCGCCTGGATGTGCGCCAACTTCTTCGACGTACGAACCTTCGGCGCGGTGATGACCACCGAGGTCAACGCTGGTCAGGTCCGCGGCCCGGTGCAGTTGGCCTTCGCGACCTCGATCGAGCCGGTGGTGCCGCTGGAAGTGTCGATCACCCGCGTGGCCGTCACCAACGAGAAGGACCTGGAGAAAGAGCGCACGATGGGCCGCAAGCACATCCTGCCCTACGGGCTCTATCGCGCCCATGGCTTCATTTCTGCCAAGCTCGCCGAACGCACGGGCTTCTCCGAGGACGATCTGGCGCTGCTGTGGCGGTCGCTGATCAACCTGTTCGAGCACGACCGCTCCGCCGCCCGCGGCGAGATGGCGGCTCGGCGGCTGATCGCCTTCAAACATGCGCACCCGATGGGCAACGCGCCGGCGCACAGCCTGTTCGAGCGCGTCGCGGTGATCCGCAACGGCGATGGCGACAGCCCGGCGCGCAGCTTCGCCGACTACAGCGTGCGGATCGATCGCGACGGGCTCCCGGACGGGGTCGAGATCGTCGAAGTGCTGTGATCGGACCGACGTAATCGGGATGCCACGATCAGAATTGCCTTGATGGAGCGAGTGCGAGAGACAGGAGCGCGCAGATGGAGGACGACGACGACAGCATCCCCATTTCCGCGCTCCAGCATTACGTCTACTGCCCCCGGCAGTGCGCGCTGATCCATCTGGAGCGGGTCTGGGCCGAAAACCGCGAAACCGCCGAAGGCCGCCTGCTGCATGCGCAGGCGGACCGGCCGCAGGCCGAACGCCGCCGCGGCGTGCGCACCGTCACCGCGCTGCCGCTGTCGCACCGCGCGCTGGGTCTGGTCGGCGTCGCCGATGCGGTGGAGTTCCATCGCGAAGCGGACGGCGAGCGCGCCTTCCCGATCGAATACAAACGCGGCCGGCCCAAGGCGCACCGCGCCGACGAGATCCAGCTCTGCGCGCAGGCGCTGTGCCTGGAGGACATGCTCGGTCGGCCGGTGCCCGCCGGCGCGCTGTTCTACGGCAAGACCCGGCGCAGGAAAGAGGTCGCCTTCGATTCGACCCTGCGTGCGCTGACCGAAACCACCGCCCGCGACCTGCACGCGATGCTGGCCGCAGGCCGCACGCCGCATGCGGTCTACGAAGCGCGTCGCTGCGACGCCTGTTCGCTGATCGATCTGTGCCAACCGCGTCTGCTCGCCCGCGGCGAGGGCGTCGATGCCTGGCTGCGCGCCCAATTGGAAGGCTGACATGCGCAAACAGCTCAATACGCTCTACGTGACCACCGAAGGCGCCTGGTTGCGCAAGGACGGCGAAAACGTCGTTATGGAAGTCGAGCAGAAGGAGCATGCGCGCATTCCCGTGCACATGCTCGAAGGACTGGTCTGTTTCGGCCGCATCGGCGTGTCGCCGCCACTGCTCGGCTTCTGCATGACTCGGGGCATCACCGTCACCTACCTGACGCCCAACGGCCGCTTTCTCGCCCGCGTCGAAGGGCCGGTCTCGGGCAATGTCCTGCTGCGGCGTGCGCAATACCGGCGCAGCGAAGACCTCACCGGCTGCGCCGCGATCGTGCGCAATCTGCTGGCCGGCAAACTCCACAACCAGCGCGCGGTGCTGGCCCGAGGCTGGCGCGACCGCGGCGAACGCCTGCCCGATGCGCCTGCGTTCCGCCACGCGCTCAAACGTCTGAAACGCATCCCGCAGCGGCTGCTGCAGACGGCGGACGTGGACACCCTGCGCGGACTCGAAGGCGAAGCGGCGCAAGCGTATTTCTCGGTCTTCGACCAGCTCATCGCCATCGCCGAACCCGGCCTGCGCTTCGCCGGCCGCAATCGCAGGCCGCCGCGCGACCCCTTCAATGCGCTGCTCTCCTTCCTGTATACGCTGCTGACCCACGACTGCCGCAGCGCGCTGGAAATCGTCGGCCTCGACCCCGCGGTCGGCTTCCTGCATCGCGACCGACCCGGCCGGCCGAGCCTCGCGCTGGATCTGGCTGAAGAATTCCGTCCGCTGTTCGGCGACCGATTGGCGCTGTCGCTCATCAACCGCCGACAGCTCGGCCTGCGCGACTTCCGCACCCTCGACAACGGCGCGGTGACCCTCACCGACCACGCCCGCAAGACCGTGCTGGTCGCCTATCAGGAGCGCAAGCGCGAAGAACTCGCGCACGCCTTCCTGGGCGAAAAAGTGCAGATCGGACTGCTGCCTTGCCTGCAGGCGCAACTGCTGGCACGGCATCTCCGCGGCGATCTGGACGGATATCCGCCCTTCCTCTGGAAATGAGCGGCACCACGACGCCGCAACGGGAGACGCCCTCATGATGGTCCTGGTCAGCTACGACGTGAGCACCACCGACGACGGCGGCAAGGCCCGCCTGCGCCGCGTCGCCAAGGCCTGCCGCGACTTCGGCCAGCGCGTGCAATACTCGGTGTTCGAGATCGAAGTGGATCCGGCGCAATGGACCTTGCTGCGACAGCGCCTGTGCGACCTCATCGACCCCGCGCACGACAGCCTGCGCTTCTATTTCCTGGGCGCGCAGTGGCGCGGCAAGATCGAACACGTGGGCGCCAAGCCCTCGGTGGACTTCTCGGGCCCCCTCGTCTATTGATCCGCGAACCCCAAGCGTCCGGCCAGACCCGGCCCGGTTCGCACAATCCCAAGCCGTTGAAATTCAGGATGTCGCAGTCCGTCACTCACCGACTCCGGCTCCTTTCCCCGCCCGCTGGCCCGGGTTCGCGCACATGCCGCCAAAGCCCCATTCGCATCAACGGCTTATCATGACGGCGTCGCGCCCCTCGCGGGCGCGTGGATTGAAACATGATGGATTCCTCGGTGTGAGTGAATCCGTCGCCTGTCGCGCCCCTCGCGGGCGCGTGGATTGAAACTTGGGAGGGGCGGATCGAACGGTGGTTGCAGGGCGTCGCGCCCCTCGCGGGCGCGTGGATTGAAACGTCGATGCGGATAGTTGCGAGCTCGCGTCCTGGGTCGCGCCCCTCGCGGGCGCGTGGATTGAAACACCATGCGTTTCGCGATCGTTCTCGCATTGCTGCTGGTCGCGCCCCTCGCGGGCGCGTGGATTGAAACGACGTTTCGCTTGGCGACCCCGCCGACGACAGCGCGTCGCGCCCCTCGCGGGCGCGTGGATTGAAACACCAGGAAAGCCGCGACGCGGAGGGCGCCGGCTT
>JBIJBH010000519.1:0-2541 GCA_044345315.1 Lysobacteraceae bacterium | reverse complement strand
ACCTGCACCTGCACCTGCACCTGCACCTGCACCTGCGCCTGCGCCTGCGCCTGCGCCTGCGCCTGCGCCTGCGCCTGCGCCGGCAGCGTTTGCGCTCAATGTCGAGCTGCAACTGCTGCGCACGCCGCAGTCGCTCGCGGGCTGGAAATCGGCCCTTTACGCGCAGCTGCTCGACGGTTATCGCGAGCAACAGGCGCGCGCGCTGCAGGCGTCGGGCGCGATCGGAACCGGGGTCAATCCGCGTTACGCCCGGCGCGCGATCCGCGGCGAACTGATCCGCGCCGGACTGCGCGCCTTCCTGCGCATGGCCGCGGAGCGCACCGGCGAGCTCGCCCGGGAAGCCCGTTTCGCCCCGGCGCTGCGGCTGTGGCTGGATCAGGCGCTGGAATGGTCGGAGATGACCTTCACCCTGATCGACGATCCCGGCTCCGATGCGCTGCCGCTCCATCGCGGCGCCGCGCATGCGCCGGATCCGTTCGCCGAATTCCTGCAGGCGGACATCGCCCGCGTGCTGCTGCCGGTGGCGCCGTCCCATGAGCGCGCCCTTCTGTATTTCATGGCGACGGGAATGGTCTGGAACGGCGAGGATGCGCTGGCGCCCACCTTCGAAGCGCCGGTGGAACAGGACGGGACGATGCCGTCGTCGATCCGCTATCTCGATCTGGTCGCCGATCTGAAGTCGATCGCGCCGAGCTGCGGGCCGTCGGGCGTCGAAGCGCGCTGGATCGTGACGCTGCCGACGACGATGAGCGTGCTCCAGGACGACGACCGCCTGCCGCACTTTCCGGAGCTCTGATGATGTCCCGCATCGCGATGTCCAACATTCCGATCGGCGGCGTCTGCCTGTATCTCGGCCAGGCCGCCGCGGTATCCGACGCCGCCAATCCCGCGTGGCCCCCGCCGGGCGGCCACCGCGCCGGGGCGGCCGCGGACGACGCCTCGCCGGCGGGGGCCGGCGCGACCGCGCTGCTGGAGGCGATGGGCTGGATGGTCTGCGACGGCAGAACCGTCCGGATCAGCGCTTTTCCGCAGCTCTACGCCGCGCTCGGTACGCTCTACGGCGGCGACGCGCAGGGCGGGACGTTCCGCCTGCCCGATCTGCGCGGCGTGTTCGTGCGCGGCGTGGATCACGGCGCCGGCGCGGACCCCGACACCGGTCAGCGCCGGCGTCCGGACGGGTCCGGCGCCTACGCGGGCGTCGGATCGATGCAGTTCGATGCGCTGCAGTCGCATCGGCACGACTACGACCAGCCGCAGGGCGCTTCGGTCTCCGACAAGGGCACGCCGTCCTACAGCGTCGCGCCCAAGCCCGTGCCCACCTCCGAACCGCTGGCGCCCGCGCGCATCTCCCCGGACGAAACGCGGCCGCGCAACGTGGCGGTGTACTACATCATCCGCTACGCGTGAGCCTGTGCTCCCCGGACGACCCCCGCGGCGGCTCGGTGCCGGAGCCGACCTGGATTTCGGGATCGAACGTGAACACCCGGATCTCCCCGCGTTTACCGCCATCCGGCATCCTGCGCACGATCTCCATGGTGAGGATCAGGGAGAACGCCCAGCGACCATCCTCTTCGACCACCATCAGCGGCGTGAGCGAGGTCTGGGTCATCAGCTTGCGTTTCCTGTCGATACGGCTGACTTCCGCCGGCTCCCATTCACCCACCGGTGTCGTCGCCCGCACGGGCGAGAACGGCGACGGTGCCGAGTGGCGATCGCCGTCGGTGTGCGGCACCGTGTAGATCATCGCATCCAGGACATTCATCGAATCGAACACCTCGGAAACCCCGAAAGCCGTGACCTGGATGAAGATCGGTTCGCCCTTGCTGAAATGGATCGCGCCTGCGTGGCGGCCGTAGGTCGAGTAGGGATTGCGTGTGCCCTGCACTTCGGACACGTTCCAGATCAGATACGAGCTGATCTGATCGGTGTCGAAACTCACCTTGATGACGGCAGGGTCGGATACGGCGTTCATCGTTGCTCTCCTGGCAAAAGACCGTGGTACCGCCGGTCCCGCCGCAGTGCGAGCAGGTCCGGCTCGCCGGCGATCATATGCTGCGGGTATCCCTTTTCGATCGCGCGCCGCAGACGTTCCAGCGCGAGATCGCGGTTTCCGGACAATTCCGCGACCAGCGCCGCGCGGAACAGGATGTCGGGATCGTCGCCGGCGCGGGCGAGCGCAGTTGCGGTATGGCGACCCGCACGATCCATCCGATCGAGCCGGGCCGCATACAGCGCGGCGCGGCTGGCGAGCGTCGCGCTGTCGGGATAACGCTGCATCAGTTCCTCGGCGATGCGCAGTGCGGACTGGTAGGCGGTCTTCGCCTCCGCCTCGCGGCCCGGCAGCCAGCGCAGGGCGTCGCCGAGGTTGGCCCACTGCAGATAGTCGTTGGGGCTGCCCTTCGACGCGGACACGGCCTGCTCGAAGGCTTCCGCGGCCTCGGCATAGCGCCCGAGCGTAAACAGCACCGTGCCGAGATTGCTGTACAGCGTCGCGCTGGTGCCGTGACGCATGCCCTGCTGCAGCACGGTCAGCGCATCCTC
>JBIJBH010000094.1:0-9828 GCA_044345315.1 Lysobacteraceae bacterium | reverse complement strand
GCACCGGCCGGAGCCGGTGCGAACCGCGCCAGCGGGCCGCGAAGCGGCGAGCCGCAGGGATGCGGCGAGTCAAAAGCGCATGAAGCGCGTTTTTCAACTCCCTGCCTGCGAGCGCCAAACAAAAGCCCACGGGCGAGCGTGGGCTTTTCGTTTCTGCGCTCCCGGAGGGTTCGAACCGCAGGTTCGGCCCGCCGGTCCGGCCCCGCTTCGCCTCCCGGCCGCCTCGTTCTACACTAGCGGCCCATCGTTGCCCGGGTCCGGATCCATGCCCTTCGTCGTCACCGAAAACTGCATCAAGTGCAAATACACCGACTGCGTCGAGGTGTGCCCGGTCGACTGCTTCCACGAGGGGCCCAATTTCCTGGTGATCGATCCGGACGAGTGCATCGACTGCACGCTGTGCGAGCCGGAATGCCCGATCAACGCGATCTACCCCGAGGACGACGTGCCGGCCGGTCAGGAAGGCTTCGTCGCCCTCAACCGCGAGCTGTCGGCGGCCTGGCCGGTCATCACCACCCGCAAGGAACCGCTGGCCGACGCCAAGGAGTGGGAAGGCAAGCCGGGCAAGCGCGATCTGCTGGAGCGCTGAGGCGACCACTTCGGGCGGAGCCAGAGACGCAAACGACAACGGGCGCCGCGAGGCGCCCGTTGCGTTGGTGCCGGAGCAGGCGGCTCAGTTGCCGCCGAGCGCCTGGCGCAGCGCCGCGATCAGGCCCGCGGCGGCGTCGTTGTCGGCCGGCAGACCGCGCGGATCGACCGCAGAGACCGTGCTGCGGCCCTCGGCTTCGGTGATCCGGATCAGGAACTTGGCGCCCTGATAGTCGATGTCATAGGCGCCCAGCAGCTGCGCGCGGCTGGCGATGGTCACGCCGGAAATGCCGCTCAGGGCCTCGCCGACCCGGCCGAAGACGCTGGCGCGATCGCCGCTGACGCTGAAACCGAGGCTGCGGGCGCTCTGCGGGGCGCCGGGCAGCGAGGAACGGCTGACCGAGCCGCTGGCGGTCGTGGCCAGCGAGCGCTCGGCCTCGGCGGCGTCGAAGGCCGGCGGGAATTCCAGCGGGCGCTGCGATTCCTCCGCAGTGTAATAGTCCTTCTTTCGGAACCAACTGCAGCCGGAGGTGCCGAAAACGGCGACGGAGATCGCGACGAGCAGCGCGATGCGGGCGGCGCGCGACAGGGCCGGGCGGAGGGTCTGGCGGGCAGTTCGGCGAATGAGGGACATGGATTCTCCTGCGATAAGGCGGTGCGGGCGGCTGCCCGGCGATTCGGCGGGGCGGCGCTCAGCCCGTCCGCGCGGCGGGCGCCGCGGCGGCGGCGGATTCGCGCTCGAACGCGGCGATGCGTGCGGTCATGGCGTCGGCGAGCGCGGCGTGCGCGGCGGACAGTGTGGTCAGCGGCAGGCGCAGGCCGTGGCCGATGCCCTGACGGGCGAGCACCGCCTTGACCGGGATCGGGTTGGGCTCGACGCCGAGGAAGTCGAACACCGGCTGCAGCGCGGCATCCAGCGCCTCGGCCTCGGCGCGACGGCCGCCGCGGGCGAGGTCGCACAGGCGGCGCATGCTGGCGGGCAGGACGTTGGACGCGACCGAGATCAGGCCGTCGGCGCCGGCCAGCATCGCCCGCGCTGCGGTCGGATCGTCGCCGGACAGAATCGCGAACTCCGGCGAACGCAGCGCGAGCAGGGCGGTCATGCGCTCGGGCTCGGCGCGGGCTTCCTTGATCGCGACGATCCGCGGATGCGCGACCAGTTCGGCGACGGTCTCCGGCAGCAGGTCGCAGCCGGTGCGGCCGGGCACGTTGTAGAGCACGACCGGCAGCGCGCCGTCGTCGGCGACCGCACGGTAATGCGCGATCAGGCCCGGCTGGGTCGGACGCACGTAAGGCGGAGTCACGACCAGCGCGGCGTCGGCGCCGCAGGCGGCGGCATGCCGGGTCAGGGCGATGGTCTTGGCGGTGTTCGACAGACCGGTGCCGGCCAGCACCGGGATCCTGCTCGCCACCACCGCCACCGCGCGGCGCAGCAGCGCCTCGTATTCCTGGTCGGAGAGCGCGTTGGCCTCGCCGGTCGATCCGGCGACCACCACGGCCTGGGTGCCGGCGTCGAGCTGCGCCTGCAGCAGCCGGTCCCACGCGGAAAGGTCGAGCCTGGGAAAATCGTGTTCGCCGGACGCCGTGAACGGCGTGGCCAGCGCGGTGATGCTGCCGGACAGATGCACGCGGATGCCCTGGAATGCTCTGGAATGCGGGACGGAAGGACTTCGGGGAGGGCCGGCGCCGGCGGATCGCACCGCGACCGGACCGGCGGATGTTACTTGGGAAGGTCTGAACACTCCATCCTCGCCAGCCCCGCGGCGTCCCGCGTGCGTCGGCCATGGCCCCCGTGCGCAAGGCATCGACCATGGGAATCAAGCACTTGCGAGGCCCATCGGAATCGCGTGGCGACCGTGTCGGGATTGTCCTTGCGGGTGACATGCGCCGGCCATATCCTGAACATCGGTCCGCGGCGCCTGCGCACGATGGACCTGCGCATTCCTTGCATGTTTCCGACCCCTGTTGACTGACCCGTCATTCCTGACCCGTGCGGACGCCACCTTGACCGATTCTTCCAATGCCGCCCGGCCTGCGCCGAACGAGAACTACCTGCTGATCAACGCCTATACGACGCATCCGCAGTCGCCTCTGTTGTCGGTGACCCGGCGGATCGCCGACAGCGGCTGCAATCTGGTCGATGCGCGGCTGTCCACCGTCGGCCGCGATGTGTCGGTCACCGCGCTGGCGGTGGGTCCGTGGGACGCGATCGCCAAACTCGAGGCGATGCTGACCCGGCTCGAACGCGAGGAAGGCTTCAAGCTGATCTGGTACCGCACCGGCCCCAAGCCGATGCAGTCCAACCTGCTGCCCTACGTGGTCGAGGTGGTCGCCGCCGACAAGCCCGGCATCCTGTATCAACTGGCCGACTTCTTCGACCGCCAGGGCATCACCATCGAAAGCCTGCACTGCGCGCGCTACCGCGCGATGCAGACCGGGGCGGACATGTTCTCGGCGCAGGTCACCATCGGCGTGCCCGCGGACATGCACATCGCCGCGCTGCGCGACGATTTCCTCGAGTTCTGCGATCACCTGAATCTCGACGCGATCATGGATCCGATGAAATTCTGAACAGGAGTACTGCCGATGTCTCCCGGTTTTTACGCGTTCGTGATGCTGATCCTGCTCGTCCTGCTCTACTACAGCGTGCACGAGCGGCACAAGAAACTGGAAAAACGCATCGAGGCGCTGGAAAAGCGCTCCGAAACGGAAAAAGACCCGCAATGAACCAGGCCACCGCGCTCCCCGAGTCCACCCTCGCCCTGCCCCTCGCGCTGTCCGACGGCAGCACGGCCAAGCTCGCCGACCACGCCGGCCGCTGGCTGGTGCTGTACTTCTATCCGAAGGATTCGACGCCCGGCTGCACCACAGAAGGCCTGGACTTCAACGCGCTGCTGCCGAAGTTCGCGAAGCTCGACTGCGGCGTGCTCGGCGTCTCGCGCGACTCGATCAAATCGCACCAGAACTTCTGCGCGAAGCAGGGCTTCCGCTTCCCGCTGGTGAGCGACGGCGACGAGGCCCTGTGCAACGCTTTCGGCGTGATCCAGGAAAAGAACATGTACGGCAAGAAGGTGCTGGGCATCGTCCGCAGCACCTTCCTGATCGACCCCGAGGGCCGGATCGCCGCCGAATGGCGCGGCGTCAAGGTCCCCGGCCACGCCCAGGCCGTGCTCGACGCGCTGAAGGCGGCCCGGAAGCAGTGACCGTCCCGTTCGCGACAGCGCCGCACCGCCCCGCTCCGCGGGTCGCGGCGGCCGTGTCGCGTACGCCCGTCTCCCCCGTAGAGCAGATCGCAGATCCGCTGAACCGTCTCCGGAGAGGCGGCAGCGGATCTGCGATCCGCTCTATGGAACCCGATCCATTCCCCAGCATCGGCACACCTCACGCATGATGACCAAAGGCAAGCGCATCTACGTCCTCGACACCAACGTGCTGATGCACGATCCGACGGCGCTGTTCAAGTTCGAGGAACACGACGTGTTCCTGCCGATGCAGGTGATCGAGGAGCTGGACAACGCCAAGAAGGGCACCTCCGAAGCCAGCCGCAATGCGCGCCAGGTCAGCCGCTTCATCAACGAGCTGATCGAAGGCCACGGCACCGACAAGATCACCACCGGCCTGTCGCTGACCCGGCCCAAGGGCCTGCAGCTGCGCGCGGCCGAGAGCATCGGCAAACTGCGCTTCCAGACCGGCAGTTTCGATTCGGCCAAGCGCTTCGGCGCGGTGATGCCGGACAACCAGATCCTCGGCGCGATCCTGATGCTGCAGGAAGCCGAGTCGGATGTGCCGGTGGTGTTCGTATCCAAGGACATCAACCTGCGGATCAAGGCCGCGATCGCCGGAATCGCGTCCGAGGACTACGAGAACGACCGCGCGCTCGACGATTTCAGCCTGCTCTATACCGGCGTGGCGCCGCTGCCGGAGGATTTCTGGCAGCGTCACGGCGAGGATCTGAGGTCGTGGACCGAAAAGGGCCGCACCTTCTACGAATTCTCGCGCGACGGCGACGAGGAATGGTTCCCGAACCAGTTCGTGTATCTGCCCGGCGACGAGGAGGCGGAGATGCGTGTGGTCCGGATCGACGGCGACCGCATCACCGTGCAGATCGTCGACGACTACCGTAGCCACCAGCACGCGGTCTGGGGCATCGCCGCGCGCAATCGCGAACAGAACTTCGCGCTCAACGCGCTGATGGACCCGGACATCGATTTCGTCACCCTGCTCGGCACCGCCGGCACCGGCAAGACCCTGCTGGCGCTCGCAGCAGGCCTGGCCCAGACCATGGACCAGCAGCGCTACCGCGAGATCATCATGACCCGCGCCACGGTCAGCGTGGGCGAGGACATCGGCTTCCTGCCCGGCACCGAGGAAGAGAAGATGACGCCGTGGATGGGCGCGCTGACCGACAACCTCGAAGTGCTGATGCCCAACAATTCCGAAGGCGGCAGCTGGGGTCGCGCCGCGACCAACGACCTGCTCGCCTCGCGGATCAAGATCCGCTCGCTGAATTTCATGCGCGGGCGCACGTTCCTGACCCGCTGGCTGATCCTCGACGAGGCGCAGAACCTCACGCCGAAGCAGATGAAGACGCTGATCACCCGCGCCGGTCCGGGCACCAAGATCGTCTGCCTCGGCAACGTCGAACAGATCGACACGCCCTACCTGACCGAAACCACCTCCGGCCTGACCTACGCCGTCGATCGTTTCAAGAACTGGTCGCACAGCGCGCACATCACGCTCAAGCGCGGCGAGCGTTCGCGGCTGGCGGATTTCGCGTCGGAAGTGCTGTGAGTCGACGGCGCCGATCGTGAAGGCGCAGCCATGATCGCGATCCGTCCGCTGCTCGCCGACGACGCCGACGCCCTGCACGCCGCCGTCCGCGCCTCGCTGCCGACGCTGTCGCAGTGGCTGCCGTGGGCGACGCAGGACTACGACCTCGCCCGGGCTGAAACCTGGATCGCGCACTGCAGCACGGCGCGCGAAGCCGGGACCGAGCACCATTTCGGCGTGTTCGATGCCGACAACGATGCGCTGATCGGCGGGGTCGGACTGAATCACCGGATCCCCGCCCACCGCAGCGCCCATCTGGGCTACTGGGTCGCGGACGCGGCGCGCGGGCGGGGCGTAGCGGTAGCGGCGGCGCGACAGGCCGCGCGCTTCGGTTTCGATGTGCTCGGGCTGCAGCGGATCGCGATCCTCGTGCAGCCGGAGAATCGCGCCAGCCTGCGGGTGGCGGTGAAGCTGGGCGCGGTCTGCGAGGGCGTGACCCGGCATGCGATCGTGGTCGCGGACCGTCCGCACGATGCGGTGCTGTTCTCGCTGCTGCCCGACGATCCCGCGCCCGAAGCCCCACACGCGACCGGCTGAAGCATGGGCGTGCAATTGCCGCGCTGGGTGTGGATCGGGGCCTTCGCGCTCTCCTGCATCGCAGGCATGGTCAATGTGGTCGGCTATCTGGGTTTCGAACATCAGGCGATCACCCATCTCACCGGCACCACCACCCTGCTCGGCGCTGCGCTCGCGGATGCGGATGCGCGCGCGGCGCTGCATCTGCTCGGCGTGATCCTCGCGTTCGTGGGCGGCGCGGCGATCAGCGGATTGATCGTGCAGGACAGCACGCTGCAGCTCGGCCGCCGCTACGGCATCGCCCTGACCCTGGTCTCGCTGCTGCTGTTCGCGTCGATTCCGATGTTCGAGCGGCAGTGGATCGCCGGCGCCTGGGTCGCGGCGACGGCCTGCGGCCTGCAGAACGCGATGGCCACGACCTACAGCGGCGCGGTGATCCGCACCACCCATCTCAGCGGCATGCTGACCGATCTGGGCATCGGTCTGGGGCATGCGCTTCGCGGCATGCCGCTGCAGGTGCGGCGACTGCGGCTGAGTGCGCTGATCGTCGTCGGCTTCCTGTGCGGCGCGGCGATCGGTGCGCTGCTGTTCCGCACGCTGGAATATCGTGCGCTGCTGGTGCCGGCGACCTTGACCGGGATCGTCGGTTCGATCTACACCGCCTATCGACACCGGACTTTGCGCGCACCGCATCGATGAACGGCGTCGCGCCGGCTTGACCGGGCCGTCGCATCGGTCAGAATCCGCGCATGATTCCCCCGACCCGACCCATTTCCGCGCTCACCATCGCAGGCTCCGATTCCGGCGGCGGCGCCGGCATCCAGGCCGATCTCAAGACCTTCGCCGCGCATCGCGTGCACGGCCTCAGCGCGCTGGCCGCGCTCACCGCGCAGCACACCCGCGGCGTGACCGCGGTGGAAGTGCCGCCGACCGCGTTTCTGGACGCGCAGATCGCGGCCTGTTTCGACGATTTCGAGATCGGCGCGGTCAAGATCGGCATGCTCGCCACCAGCGACGTCATCGCGACCGTGGCCGCGGCCATGGACCGGCATTTCCCGCCGCATATCGTGCTCGACCCGGTGATGATCGCGACCTCGGGCGACAAGCTGCTGGCCGACGATGCGGTGGATGCGCTGCGGCGGCGACTGCTGCCGATGGCCAGCGTCATCACCCCGAACCTGCCCGAAGCCGAATTCCTGCTCGGGCGGACGATCCCCGACCTCGACGCGATGCGCCGGGCCTGCGACGACCTGCTGGATCTCGGCGCCGGCGCGGTGTTCCTCAAGGGCGGTCATCTGGCCACGGGCGAGGAGGTGATCGATCTGGTCGCCCAGCGGCGCGAAAGCGGCGGCCGGCTGCATCGCGAGATCCGCCATCCGCGCCTCGACGTGAACGCGCACGGCACCGGCTGCACGCTCGCCGCCGCGCTCGCGGCCGGGCTCGCGCTCGGCCTGCCGCTGGTGGACGCCTGCCGATCGGCGTCCGACTACGTGCATCGCGCGCTTCGACTGGGCAGCCGGCCCGGGCGCAGCGAGGTGCTGGTGCTGGATCACTTCGGCGCCGCGGAACGGTGAGCACGGCCGCGGCGCGGGATCCGGAAGCGCCCGCGGAAGGCGATGGATGGGCCGTCAAGGCCGCGGACGGCCACCGCTTCCGACTACTGCTGCGCACGCCGCAGATGCCCCGGGCGAGCCTGCTGTGGCTGCCCGCGCTTGGAGTGGCCGCACGCCACTATCTGCCTTTCGCCGAGGCGCTGAGCGCGCGCGGCGTCGCGGTGTTCGTGCACGAATGGCGCGGCCACGGGTCGAGTACGCAACGCGCCGGACGGCACTGCGACTGGGGTTATCGCGAACTGCTCGATATCGATCTGCCGGCCGCGCTCGACGCGCAGCGCGCGCGGTTGCCGGGACTGCCGCGGATCGTCGGGGGGCACAGTCTCGGCGCACAGTTGGCGGCCTGCCTGCTCGCGCTGCGGCCCGATGCCGCGCAGCGGCTGTGGCTGGTCGCGAGCGGCTCGCCCTACTGGCGGGCGTTCCCGCGCCCGCGGGGCTGGCTGCTGCCGCTGGCCTACCGCTTCCTGCCCTGGGCCGCGGACCGCCGCGGCGCCCTGCCCGGCCGCACGCTGGGCTTCGGCGGCAGCGAAGCGCGCGGGGTGATGCACGACTGGGCGCGCAGCGGTCTGGCTGGTCGCTACGCCGCGCGCGGCCTCGACATCGACCTCGAGACCGCGCTGGCCGGCGTCACCGCGCCGCTGGATGCGGTGCTGTTCCAAGACGACTGGTTCGCGCCGCGCAGTTCGCTGGATTTCTTCGCCGCGAAGCTGCGCCCGGCCGCGCTGCGCTGCGTCACGCTGGATGCCGCCGCACTCGGCGCGCGCGCGGATCACTTCGGCTGGATGAAGCATCCTGAGGCGGTCGCCGCGGCGATTTCAATCGGAACTGAAGCAACTTTTTATGAGTAGTCGCATATTCGATATCCCGATCTTTTACCTTGCGCCTGACAACTTTCCTCGCGCTCTGGATAGGCTTCACTATAACCATGCGATTGGCTACGCATGGCTGGAGCCTAGGAAAAGAGGGATTCGTGTCGAATACTGCTTTGCAAGGGAGCGTCCGTCTCGTTTTCTGGTCAAACGGACATTTGAAGATCGTGGAAAACTTTTCCAGATTACTTGCGATGGCCTGTCAAATATGGAAATTTTCAGTCGTTTACTTGAAGGATTCAACGAATGTCAAAAGTTCGGTGATCTTCATAAATTCTGGATAGACACTGGTTCATTGCATGACTTCGGCCGTTACGTTGATTGGAAAGCACTCGTGGCCGGCAGCGCAGCAATAGAAAGTCGAATGTCAGTCAGTACTTGATTTGATTTCATTAAGATTCAGCATTCGCCGTCCGCGCCGTAACCATCCGGATTCATCGACTGCCAGCGCCAGGCGTCGCGGCACATCGCATCGACATCGAGTTCCGCGCGCCAGCCGAGCAGGCGTTCGGCCAGACCCGGGTCGGCATAGGCCGCAGCCACGTCGCCGGGACGACGGGCGACGATGTCGTGCGGGATCGGCCGTCCGCTGGCGGCCTCGAACGCGCGCACCAGCTCCAGCACGCTGATCCCGCGGCCGACCCCGAGATTGATCGCGCGATGGCCGTGCAGCGGGTGCTGCATGAAGGCGTCGGGGTCGCTGTCGTCCACCCGCGCCAGCGCCTCGATCGCATGCGCATGCGCGCGGGCGAGGTCCATCACGTGGATGTAGTCGCGCACGCCGGTGCCGTCCACGGTCGACCAGTCGCCGCCGTAGATCTGCAGGCGTTCGCGCAGGCCGACCGCGACCTGGCAGACATAGGGCATCAGATTGTTGGGCACGCCGTTGGGCGCTTCGCCGATCAGGCCCGAAGGATGTGCGCCGACCGGATTGAAATATCGCAGGCTGATCGCGCACAGCCGCGGATCGGCCGCGCACACGTCGCCGATGATCTGCTCGACGATCAGTTTGGTGCGGCCGTAGGGATTGGTCGCGGACAGCGCTGCCGATTCGTCGATCGGCAGCGCGGCGGGCTCGCCGTAGACGGTGGCGGAGGAACTGAACACCAGCCGCTCGACGCCCGCGGCGCGCATGGTCTTCAGCAGTACGAGCGTGCCGCCGATGTTGTTGTCGAAGTACTCCAGCGGGCGCACGCAGGATTCGCCCACCGACTTGAGCGCGGCGAAATGGATCACGGCATCGAAAGGCCGCGTATCGAAAGACCGCGTCGCGAACAGCCGCGCCAGCGCCTCGGCATCGCGCACGTCGACGCGATGGGCCTCGATCGGTCGTCCGGCGAGCCGGGCGATGCGTTCGAGCACCGCCGGGCTGCTGTTGCTGAAGTTGTCGGCCACGACCGGTTCGTGGCCGC
>JBIJBH010000518.1:0-2557 GCA_044345315.1 Lysobacteraceae bacterium | reverse complement strand
TGACCTTCTGACCTTCCTTCAGGGACTTGAAGCCGGTGCCCTGGATGGAGCGGAAATGGACGAAGAGGTCCTGGCCGCTTTCCGGGGTGATGAAGCCGTAGCCCTTGGCATCGTTGAACCACTTGACGGTGCCGGTCTGACGATCGGACATGGGTGTTACTCCTCACATTCAACAGTTGGGTGGATACACGGCGCCTTCGGGCGCCGCGACTGTCTAGCCAGGGGTAACGCGAACGATGAGCGGATCGTCTGGGGCCGACCGTGGTACGACGGTTGCTACCTTGGATCTACCGCATCGGGCCACGATGTACCGTGATCCCGCTTGGAACAGTCGACGCACCTTACACCACAACCCGGGCCCTTTGTGAAGAGGGTCCGGGAACTTTTTCCGCGAGCGATGGTCTACCGACGCCGGCCCCCGTCGCCGGCGATATCGGCGGGAACGGAGAGCGAAGGTTTTTTCAGGGAATTTCGCGGATCAGGCCGCGATCGGGCTGCGGCGACCCTCGCAGACCGGGAGGACGTCGGAACGGGCGGATGCCGGCCGCGGCCGACCGAAAGTGACGCGCTGCGACATTTTCCTGCGCCGGCGCTGCGCCGCAATGGCTGGCATGGTTCGTGCTTTCTGCACCGACAACACCCGTGCAGTGTGTTCCCCAGCCAGACCATGACGCGACCGACCTCCGAGGAGTCTCCGTTGATGCAGCCAGATCCGAATGCGGCCCCGGCCACGACCGCCAGCGTTACCGACGACGCCGTCGTCGCGCGCCTGTTCGACCTCGCCCGCCAGGGCGATACCGCGACCCGCGAATTCCAGTTGCTGGACTTCGTGATTCAGAAACGCCTGCTGCAGACCTACGGCGGCGAAGTGAGCCGCAGCTACGCGGCCTGACAGTCTGCCGGGACGCGCGCCCGCGCATCCCGGCAGGCATCGTTTCCGCCCGCGCTCAACCCGCGCCGAAGCGCGGGCTCATCAGGCGCTGCAGGAAATCCCCGGCCACGGCCGGCTCCTGCAGCACGATGAAGAGCATGCCGTAGAGTGCGCCCCACAGATGGGCGCTGTGGTTCACGTTGTCGCCGCCGCGACGATCCATCCAGATCGTGTACCAGAGGTACAGACCGCCGTAGACGAAACCGGGGATCGGGATCGGGATGAAGAACAGATAGATGCCCGACCACGGATCGAGCAGGATCGAGGCGAACAGCACCGCCGAGACCGCGCCCGAGGCGCCGAGACTGCGGTAGTGCGGATCGCGCTGATGGCGCAGCCATGTCGGCAGGATCGACACCACCACCGCCGACAGATAGAACAGCAGATACGCCACCGGCCCGAGCCGCTCACCGAGATAGAACTCCATCACCCGGCCGAAGGCGTAGAGCGTGATCATGTTGAACGCCAGATGCATGCCGTCGGCGTGGATGAAGCCGTAGGTCAGCAGGCGGTCGTATTCGCGCCGGCGCTCGATCGCCGGCGGCCACAGGATCAGCCGGTCGAGCAGGCGCGGCCGCTGCCACGCCTGCCAGGAGACCAGCACGGTCACGATGATCAACGCGAGCGTGATCGGGCTCGTCATCATGCGCATTCTCCTACGCGATAAGCGCCCGGGGCGCGATCACGCCGCACGGTAGTGGTCCTGCATCGGATAGCGCCGCGCGTAGGCCGCGAAGATCAAGGCGGCCACGAACGCGAATCCGGCGAAGAAGAACATCAGGAACGCGTTCTCGCTCAATCCGGTGGAGGCGATGAACGCCGACATGCCCGCGCTCTTCACGCCGGCGTTGGTGAGCAGCACCCAGACGTTGCCGAAGGTCACCGACAGCAGCCAGAAACTCATGATCACGCCCTTCATGTTGGGCGGACTCTGGCTGTAGGCGAACTCCAGACCGGTCGCCGAGACCAGCACTTCGCCGAAGGTCAACAGCGCATACGGCGCGATCTGCCAGGCCAGCGATACCGGATCGCCGCCGTCCATCCACAGCTGGATCATGCCGGCGACCACCCAGGCCAGACCCGAGAAGGCGATGCCCCAGCCCATGCGGCGTAGGGCCGTGACCTTGAAGCCGAGTTTGCCCAGCAGCGGATACAGCACGAGGTTGTTGAACGGGATCAGCAGCATCACGAGCAGCGGATTGAGCGCCTGCATCTGCGCCGCTTCCTTGACCAGCCAGCTCGGCCACCACCACAGCTCGTGCGGCACCGTCATCGCCTTGCCCTGCAGCACCCAGGTGGAGGCTTTCTGGTCGAACAGCGACCAGAACGGGCTGACGATCGCGAACACGATCAGGATCCGCAGCACCGCGCGCACGCCGTCGATCGCGGCATCCGGATGCGCGCCACGCGCGCGATCCAGCTGCAGCGCGGTGCCGACGCCGCCGAACACGAGGATCGCGCCGAGGGCGAGGCAGAAGGTCGGCACGAAACCGACGTGCTGCGGCCACCAGGACGCGGACGTGCCCCAGCCGACCATCATCGCGATCGCCAGCATCACGCCGGCGGCGGCGACCACGCTGCCCGCGCCGTAGGCGCGATCAGCGCCGCCGCGCAGCGCGGTCATGC
>JBIJBH010000517.1:0-2566 GCA_044345315.1 Lysobacteraceae bacterium | reverse complement strand
GGTGATGGATGAGGGCGCGGTGCTGCACGAGATCGCCTCGCGCCAGGAGTCGCGCACCAATCTGATGCTGCATCTGCTCGGCCAGCGTTTCGCGGTGCTGGCCGCGGCACCGGCCTTCGACAGCGAACGCGTACCGCTCGGGCCGCAGGCGATGTGCCGCGCGGTGCGCCACGCCACCGAGGCGATGCATCTGGAGCACGCGGCGCGGCTACTGTTCTATCGCATCTTCGACCGTCGGGTGATGGCCCAGTACCCGCAGCTGTGCGAGAAGCTGGATCGACTGCTGGCCGAGGAAGGCATCCTGCCCGGTCTGAGCTATGTGCCGATGCGAACCCGCGGTGCGGCCCAAGGCGACGACGCGGAATCCGCACCGTCGCGCGCCGACGAACGCGGCCCGCAGGAGCCGCGCGGCGGTGGTCCGGTGACGGGCGGTTGGGGGCCCCCGGGTGCGCAGACGGGCGAGGCCGGTAATGCCGCGCAGCCCGGCGCTGCCGGCGGCGGTGCTGCTGCCGGCAGCATGGTTGCCGAGGGGCGCGCGGACGGTCGTGCAGGCGGCGCCGAAAGCGGCTGGGACGGCGATCGTCCCCATACCGTCTGGCTGGGACAGCCGGTGCCGCGCGGCCCGGTCGACGAGCAGCGCGCCTATCACGACCTGCAGCAACTGCTGAGCCAGCGCCGCGAACACAACGAGCGGGTCAATCCGATCCCGCCCGGCCAGCGCCCCGAGGTCTCGATCGCCACCCGCGATCTGCTGCAGAGTCTCGGCCGCATGCAGGCCGAACCGGAACTGCCCGGCGGCACCGAGCGCACCATCGCCGACGTCAAGCAGTCGCTGCTGGCGCAGGCGCGACAGTATTACGGCAAGCCGGTGGCGCTGGCGCCGGCCGACAACGACACCTTCGACCTGCTCGGCCTGCTCTACGGCCATCTGCAGCGCGAGATCCACGACGACGCGCCGGCCGCGGCCCTGGTCAAGCGCCTGCAGATGCCGCTGCTGCGCGTGGCGCTGCAGGATCGCGCCTTCTTCGTCCGTCCCGACCACCCCGCGCGCAAGCTGCTCGGCACGGTGTCCGAAACCGCGGCGAAATGGCTTGCCGAAGACGACATCGACCCGCAGCTGCTGGCGCCGCTGCAGCAGGCGGTCAATCACGCGGTCAAGCATTACGACGGCGATCTGGCGGTCTTCGAGCAGAGCAACAAGCAGCTCCAGACCCATATCGACACCCAGGTGCGCCGCGCCGAAGCGCTGGAGAAGCGCCACGTCGAGGCCGCGCGCGGCAAGGAGAAGCTGGAAGCCGCCAAGCTGCGCGCCGAAGAGGTGCTGACCGAAGTCGTCGGCGACGCCACCCTGCCGAAGTTCTCGCGTGCGCTGCTCAATCAGGCCTGGGCCGACGTGCTCACCCTGACCTTCCTGCGCCATGGCGAAGGCTCGCAGTTGTGGAAGCGGCAGATCGAGGCGACCCGCGAGATCGTCCAGGCCTGCACCCATCCCGAAGAGCGCGCCGAGAACCCCGAACTCAAGGTGCACGTCGAGGCCGCGCTCAAGCAGGTCGGCTATCACGACGAGGAAGCCGACGTCATCGCGCGGCGTCTCTCCAGCAGCCTGCGCGACGACGAGGACGGCGAATCCCGCACCGAGCTGACCATGAAGCTCAAGGCGCGGGTGCGCCTGGGCGAGGACGCGCAGAAGGCGCGCAAGCCGGATCTGCCTTCGCGTTCGCCGCAGGAACAGGAGTGCTACGAACAACTGCGCCTGCTGCCGTTCGGCACCTGGATCGAGTTCGTCACCAACCAGCAGGGCGATGTGGTCCGTCGGCGCATGTCGTGGTTCAGCCCGGTCACCGGCAACGCCCTGTTCGTCAACCAGCGCGGCCAGCGCGTCGGCGAACACTCGCTGGACAGCCTGGCGCGGATGATGGCCAAGGATCAGGTGCGGATCGTCACCGCGCAGCGCGCCGGTCTGGTCGATCGCGCATGGAACGCCGCGATGAACGCCCTGCGCAGCCTCACCGGCGGCCGTCGCGACGGCCACGACGAGCCGCAGGGCGAGGACGCCGCCGAGCCGATCGATGTCGCGGTGCGCAGCGGTCCCGCTGCGGCCGAACCGCGCATTGCGGCGGCAGCCGTTTCCGCGCCCGCACTGCAGACGACACCGCAACCGGCCCGTGCCGTGCCCTTCCAGGGCCTGATCGGCGACGAATCCGCCGCACCGCCGACCGAGGACGCCCGATGAGCAGCAAGGAACATCGCCGTTCGCCGCGGCGCAAGGTCATCGAGACCGTGCTGGTCTCCGACACCATGACCGAGGAGGTCGTCGGCCGGATCGGCAATCTCTCCGAAGGCGGCATGCTGCTGATGGCGAGCGTGCCGCTGACCGAGGATGCGCTGTACCAGTTCCGCTTCCGTCTGCCCGGCCTCGACGGCGCCGACATCGAGGCCGGCGCGCATCTGCTGTGGAGCGATCGCGCCAGCTCACCGGGCCAGTCCTGGGCCGGCTTCCGATTCATCGCGATGACCGACGCCCACCGCGACGCGCTGCACGCCTGGGTCGAAGCGCCGGGCGCAG
>JBIJBH010000093.1:0-9909 GCA_044345315.1 Lysobacteraceae bacterium | reverse complement strand
GGAGCGTCGCGGCCGTTCGCGTCGGGCTGGGGCGGTTGCTGCAGGAGGATGCGCATGCGGCCATTGTAGCGGGCCGTCCCGCGACCCGACCGACCGCTCAGCCTGCGAGCAGGGTTTCCAGCACCGCGTCCTCGGGTACGCCGTCGACGATCCGGGCCAGCCCCGGGCCTTCCCACAACACGAAACGCAGGCCGCCGGCGTGGGCCTTCTTGTCCAGGCGCATCCGCGCCAGCAGCAGGTCGGGTTCCAGCCCGGGAGGCAGCGCGGTCGGCAGGCCGAAGCCGTCGAGCAGGGCGCGCAGGCGATCGGTTTCCGCGGCGGGCGCCATGCCCAGATGCGCCGACAGCCGCGCCGCCAGCACCATGCCCACCGCCACCGCCTCGCCGTGGTTGAGCGCATCGCCACCCGCGTAACCCTGCAGGGCCTCGATCGCGTGGCCGAAGGTGTGGCCGAAGTTGAGCAGCGCGCGTTCGCCGTGTTCCAGCGGGTCGCGTTCGACGATGTCGGCCTTGTGCCGGCAACTGCGCGCGATCGCGTCCTGCAGCGGCCCGGGCGCCCGCGCCAGCAGCTCGGCGCTGTGCGTCCGCAGCCAGTCGAGGAACGGGGCGTCGATGATCGCGCCGTACTTCACCACCTCGGCCAGCCCGGCGCGCAGTTCGCGTTCGGGCAGGGAGTCCAGCACGGTGGTGTCGGCCAGGACCGCGCGCGGCGAATGGAAAGCGCCGACCAGATTCTTGCCCTGCGGCAGATCGATCGCGGTCTTGCCGCCGACCGAGGAATCGACCATCGCCAGCAGGGTGGTCGGCAACTGGATGCAGTCGATGCCGCGCATCCAGCAGGCCGCGGCGAAGCCGGCGAGGTCGCCGATCACGCCGCCGCCGAGCGCGAGCACGCAGGCGTCGCGGGTGGCGCCGAGGTCGGCGAGTGCGTCGATCACCTCGGCGAACCGCGACAGGGTCTTGGTGGCTTCGCCCGGCGGCAGCAGGCAGCGGCTCACGCGCAGGTCCGGGCGCACGTTGTGCAGCGCGATCTCGACCCGGCTCGCATAGAGCGGGGCGACGTGGGTGTCGCTGACGATCAGCACGTGGCGGCCGCGGATGCGCGCGATCAGGGCGTCGCCGTCGTCGAGCAGGCCGGCGCCGATCGCGATCGTGTAGGGGTGGGCGCCGCCGATGTGGACGATGTGCGGTGCGAGTACGGTCATGGGCGGTCGGGTGCGGAGTCGGGGGCGGGGCGCCAGCGGGCGTCGAGGATATCGGCCAGACGCGTCGCCGCGATGTCCGGTGCGTCGCCGGTTGCCGGCACATTCAGATCGGCGACCTCGGCATACAGCGGCGTGCGTTCGGCGGCGAGCCGGCGCAGCACCGCCTCGCGGTCGTCGCCGGCGATCAGCGGCCGGCTGCGGTCGTCGGCCAGCCGCGCCAGCTGCGCCTCGACATCGATCTGCAGATGGATCACGAAGCCGCGGCGGCGCATCAGCGCGCGGTTGTCCGCATCCAGCACCGCGCCGCCGCCGGTGGCGAGCACGCAGCCGGGGCCGGCCAGCGCCGCGGCCAGGGCTTCGCGTTCGCGGCGGCGGAAGCCGGCTTCGCCTTCGTTCGCGAAGATCGTCGGGATGTCGGCACCGGCGCGGGTTTCGATCTCGCGATCGAGATCGACGAAGGCCATGCCGCGGGCGCTGGCGATGCGCCGGCCGAGGGTGGTCTTGCCGGCGCCCATCGGACCGACCAGGACGAGGTGAGGGGCGGATTCCATGCCGGTCATGTTACATCGCGTGCGCGGCGGCCCTCGCGGCGCGCACGCGGCCCAAAGTCGTCGTCGGGCAGGTCGGCCACGACCGCGGGCGCGAAGCCGCGCGGGGGATGCGCGGCGGAATTGATCCGGATCGGATGCGGCCCGCGCGCCATCGCGCGACAATGGCCCAACCCCGCCGCCCGCGAGCCGCCATGACCCTCTACGCCGAAGCCCTCGCCACTTTCGACGCCCTGTTCGCGCAGGCCCGCGACGCCGGCATTCCCGAGCCGACCGCGATGACCGTGGCGACCGCCGATCGCGACGGCCGGCCCGCGGCGCGGATGGCCCTGCTCAAGGCGCACGACGAACGCGGCTTCGTCTTCTACACCCACCTCGACGGCCGCAAGGGCCGCGAACTGCAGGCCAACCCGCAGTGCGCGCTGCTGTTTTTCTGGAAGGCCCTTGGCGAGGACGGCGTGCAGGTGCGGGTCGAGGGCGAAACCGAGATCGTGGACGACGCCGAGGCCGACGCCTACTTCGCGCGGCGCCCGCGCGACAGCCAGCTCGGTGCCTGGGCGTCCGATCAGTCCGAAACCCTGCCGGATCGTGACACCTTCCAGCAGCGTTTCGCCGAAGCGAAGGCGCGCTACGAGGGCATCGACGTGCCGCGCCCGCCGCGCTGGGGCGGCTTCCGGGTGAAGCCGCACGCCATCGAATTCTGGTACGGCGCGCGGTTCCGTCTGCACGAGCGCCATCTGTACGAACGCGGCGCGGACGGGGTGTGGGCGAAGCGGATGCTGTATCCGTGAGCCGTACGGATCCGGAAACAGGCGGTAGAGCGCGCTTGAACCCGCTGTCGGTATCTGAAGAGCCGTCGCAGCGGCCTGAAGGCCGCTCTGCCGGGACGGCCAATGGCCCGCAACGCATCGTCTGCCTGACCGAAGAACCGACCGAGGTGCTGTATGCCCTCGGCGAGCAGCATCGCATCGTCGGCATCAGCGGCTTCACCGTGCGCCCGGCGATCGCCAGGAAGGAGAAGCCCAAGGTCAGTGCGTTCACGTCGGCGAAAATCGACGAGATCCTGCGGCTCGAACCGGATTTCGTGGTCGGTTTTTCCGATATCCAGGCCGAGATCGCGTCCGCGCTGATCCGGCACGGCGTCGAGGTGTGGATCAGCAATCACCGCAGCGTCGCCGGCATCCTCGACTACGTGCGCCGGCTCGGCGCGCTGGTCGGGGCGGCGGAGAAGGCGAACGCCTACGCGGAGGATCTGCAGCGCGGGCTCGATGCCGTCGCCGCGGAGGCGGCAGCGCTGCCGCGGCGCCCGAAGGTCTATTTCGAGGAATGGGACGAACCGCAGATCACCGGCATCCGCTGGGTGTCGGAACTGGTCGCGATCGCCGGCGGCGACGATGTGTTTCCCGAGCGCGCGGCCTCGTCGCTGGCGAAGGGCCGCATTCTGGAAGATCCCGACGAAGTGATCCGGCGCGCGCCGGATCTGATCCTCGGCTCGTGGTGCGGCAAGAAGTTCCGCCCGGACAAGGTCGCCGCGCGTCCGGGCTGGCAGGCGATTCCCGCGGTCCGCGACGGCGCGCTGCACGAGATCAAGTCGCCGATCATTCTCCAGCCCGGCCCCGCGGCGCTGACCGACGGCGTGCGCGAGATCGCGCGGATCGTGCGCGAGTGGGCGCGGCGCTGAGCGCGCTGCGGAGGGACGCCCCGGCGATCCCGGGGCGTCCGCGATGCGCGACCACGCCCGCGCTCAGAAGGTGATGCTCCAACTGTCGATGCGGCCGATGTCGTTCGTGGCGTTGTCGTTCACGCGCAGGCGCCAGGTGCCGTTGAGCGCTTCGCCGGAGAGGTTCGCCGTGTAGGTGGTGTTGATGTTGTCGGCGCTGCTACCGGTGCGGTTGTGCAGCACGTACACGCTGCCGTCCGGCGCGACCAGGTCGACCTTCAGGTCGCCGATGTAGGTGTGGACGATGTTCACCGCGATCGGCGTGGCGGTCTGCCCGTTGCCGCTGCGACCAGAGACCGCGATCGCGCTTTCGACGGTGGCGTTGTCGGCGATCGCGACGTCGGTGCCGTTGCTGTAGGTCTGCGTGCCGCCTGCAGTGACCGTGACCGACTGCGTGCGGGTGTTGGAGAGGCCGCCGTTGTCGGTGACGGTGAGTCCGACGCTGTAGGTGCCGGCCGCGGCGTAGGTCTTGCTTGGGTTCGTCGCGGTCGAGGTGGTGCCGTCGCCGAAGGTCCAGCTGCGCGAGGCGATGCTGCCGTCGCTGTCGCTGGAAGTGTCGGTGAAGTTCACGGTCAGGCCGCTGGCGCTGCTGCTGAAGTTCGCCACCGGCGCGACGTTGCCGCCGCCGCCGCCGAGATCGATCTGCCATGCGCCGCGGCCGTAGGTGCCGGCAGTGAGCACATGCGGCGCGTTGTCGACTTCCAGATCGCTGACGACCAGGCCGGCGGGCATGCCGATGCCCATCGGCGCGAAGTTGGCGCCGCCGTCGAGGCTTTCGTACACGCCAATGTCGGTACCGACGAAGAGTCGCTGGGTGTTCAGCGGATCGATCGCGACTGCGTTCGCCGGAATGTTCGGCAGCCCCGCGCCCAGCGCGCTCCAGGTGCCGCCACCGGTGGTCGTGCGATAGAGCTTGGCCCCGGAGAAACCGGCGAGGGTGACGAAGGCGCGCGCGCCGTTGGCCGGATCGATGGCGACATCGGACACCCGGGTCGCGGGCAGACTGCCGGTGACGTCGACCAGGCTGGCGTTGCCGGCGTTGCCGCTGTAGTAGACCTTGCCGGCATCGGTGCCGGCGTAGGCATGGACATTGGCGCCGATCTTCTTCGCGGTGATCACGCTGACCGTGCCGCCGACCCGCGGGCTGACCGTGGTCCAGCTCATGGTGCCGGCGCTGGCGATCGCGCGGGAGACGTAGTTGCCGCCGACGAAGTGGTAGCCGCCGGCGAGATCGGTCGGCGTCACCCACGGGAAACCGCCGCCGGTCAGGCCGCTGCTGCCCATGCCCGAGAAGGTGCCCGGCGCGCCGGACTGGGTGGAACGATAAATCGACGGTCGTGCGCTGGTGCCGCTGCCGCTGGGGTAGCCGTTCTGGAACACGATCGCGGCGTTGGTGTCGTCGATCGCGTTCATGAAACCGTCGCCGTTGACGAAGGTCAGGTCCCAGACGTTCGAGGTGGTGCGCCGCGACGAGGAATTGTCCTGGGCGCCGCCGAACACGATGTTGGCGTCGGTCGGGTGCACCACGATGTCGTAGTACTGGGTGATGTTGAGATTGGCGTTCATGTTCGCCCAGCTCGACGCGGCGTTGTCGCTGCGCCAGATGCCGCCGTCGCTGCCGATCCAGATCCGGTTCGGATCGTTCTGCGAGTAGCGCACGACATGGGTGTCCTGGTGCACCTGCTGGCTGCTGCCCCAGGTGTTGGTGAGCGTGGTGAAGCTGCCGCCGCCGTTGGTCGAACGGCGCGGGCGGATCGCGCCCACGATCACCGTCTGCGGATTGGTCGGATGCACCGCCAGGGCGAGGTTGTAGGTGCACTGTCCGTCGCAGGCCGCGCTGTTGACCGCCGTCCAGGCGCCGCCGGCATCGTCCGAGCGATACAGCGTGGTGCTGGTCAGCGCGTAGATGACCGCGGGATTGCTCGGCGCCAGCGCCAGGCGCATGCGCGTGGCGGTGTTGGCGGCGCCGAGCAGGGTCCAGTTGGCGCCGCCGTCGGTGGAGCGGTAGACGCCGCTGCCCGGCGCGCTGGCGTACAGCGTGGACGTGCCCGGCACCGCGACGATGTCTTCGACCCTGCGGTCCATCGACGCCACCTGGGTCCAGGTCTGGCCCTTGTCGATCGAACGGTAGACGCCGCCGTTGGCGTCGCCGCCCTGATTGCAGCGGTCGCCGAAGCCGGCGGCCAGCACGATGTCGGCATTGGTCGGCAGGGTGAGCAGCGAGGTCACCGTCGACAGCGCCATGCCGCTGTTGCGCGCCGACCAGGTCGCGCCGCCGTCGCTGCTGAAGAAGATGCCGTCGCTGAGGTAGCCCGAGCAGTCGCCGTCGAAGCGGTCGCCGGTGCCGGCCCAGACGTTCTGCGGATTGCCGCTTTCGACGTGGATCGCGCCGATCGACTGCGAGCCGACATCGACGAAGGTGGGCGTCCAGTTGGCGCCGGCGTCGACGGTCTTCCACACGCCGCCGTTGGCGGAGCCGATGTAGACCACGCTGTCGTTGGTCGGATGGGTGGCGATGGCGTTGATGCGTCCGGACACGCGACCCATCGTCCAGTTGCCCATGCGCATCGACGAGGGCCCGAGTTCGCGCCAGGTCGCGGCCGCGAGGGTGGCGGACTTGGCGCGTTGTTCGATCTGTGCGCGCAGGGTGCGCACCGCGGCCTTGCGCTGGCGCGCGGCGTCGCGATAGCGGTTCAGGCCGCGGGATTCGATCCACCAGCGCCGGCGCTGTTCGATCTGCCATTCCTCGCCGCGCGATTTGTCGGCGCGCGGATCGATGAGCGGTTCGGTGGGCGGTGGGGCGGGTCTGCGCGCGTCGGGACGGCGCTGCGCTTCGGCGGTGTCGGCGAGGGTCAGGGCGCTCGCGAAGAGCGCGCCGGCCACGGCGACGACGAGGGTTGCGGACGACTTCGGGCGCATCGTGCTGTTTCCTCCATGTGCGTTGTGGGCGACTTGCATGTCGGCACGGCTCGCCGGGCGCACGACCGGATGCCGTGCCTCGCTTGACGCGGGGGTCGGCCGTGCGTGGAGTCGATCATGGGGCGCCACCTGCCGCCCCGGCGATAGGCAGGATGCTAACCGGCGACAGGGAGCGATGACGCGACCGTGTGCCGGTTTTCCTCATGACAAGCGGTCATGTGCGGCGCATGCGCGTGCATGCGCCGCACATGGACGCGAACGTCCGCATGCGTATGTGCGAGCGCGCGATGCGCATTCGCGACATCGGCCCGTCAGCGTTCGCAGGCGTATGCGCGCGCGGCGCGCAGGCAGCGTCAGCGCGCGAAGTCGCGCGAGAAGCGCATGTTCGAAGTGGCGCCGCCTTCGCGGACGACCTTCAGATCGAAGGTGAGCGTGTCCGGTGCCGAGACTTCGGTGGTGGCGACGTAATCGACGTAGTCGCCCGAGCGGATCTCGCGCAGGGTCAGATCGCTGCGCTGGCCGTGCAGGTTGGCGACGCTGCCTTCGATGCTGGCCGGAATCGCGGTGTCCGCGCCTTCCGGGCCGCGTCGCACCGAGACCAGCAGCAGCACGGTGTCCTCGTCGCGGGCGATGCCGTACTGCTTCGCCATCGGTTCGGCCAGATTCGCGGTAGGCACGAGGTTGGCGCGGATGGTGACATCGCCGACCTGGCTGATCGCTTCCTGCGGAGTTTCGATCTGGCGTGCGGCCTTGGGTGCATCGCCGCCGCAGCCGGCGAGCGTGGCGAGGACGAGGGCGGCGAAGAGGTGGCGAAGGTCGATCATGGCAGACGCACCGGACATGGGAACCTGGCGGAGTACGGCGGCGGGCGCGGGATGGATGCCGGCGCTCAGTCGTTGGCCGCCGACAGCTGCCGGCCGCGCTCGGTCGCGTTGCGGATCGCCTCCGCGACCAGGGCGCGGAAGCCGCCGGCCTCGAAGGTCTCGATCGCGGCCTGGGTCGTCCCGCCGGGCGAGGTCACGCGGCGGCGCAGTTCGGCCGGGTCCTCGCCGGACTCGGTCAGCATCCGCGCCGCGCCGAGCACGGTCTGACGGACCAGGGTCGCGGCGGCCTCGGGCGGCAGGCCCTCGGCGACGGCCGCGGCTTCCATCGCCTCGGCCAGCAGGAAGATGTAGGCCGGGCCGCTGCCGGAGGCGGCGGTGACCGCGTCCATCCGCGCTTCGTTGTCGATCCAGACGGTTTTGCCGGCGGATGACAGCAGATTGGCCGCCTGTTCGTGACCGTTGGCGTCGACTTCGGCGCTCGCGAACAGCCCGGTCACGCCTGCGCCCAACAGCGCCGGGGTGTTGGGCATGGCGCGGACCACGGCCACGCCGCCGCCCAGCCAGCGCTGCAGCTGCGCCGCGGTGATCCCGGCGGCGATCGACACCACCAGCGGCCGTTCGGCCTGCGCCAGCGGCGCCAGCGGCTCGCACACCGCGCGCATCACCTGCGGCTTGACCGCCAGCAGCCACAGCCCCGCGCCGGCCGCCGCCGCCGCGTTGTCCTCGCCGGTGGCGACCCCGAAATCGGCGGCCAGCGCCTCGCGCAGGGGCGCGACCGGTTCGGACACCCGGATCGCCGAGGCCGGCGTGCCGCGGGCGATCAGCCCGCCGATCAGACTGCGGGCCATGTTGCCGCCGCCGATGAAGGCGATGGAGGGATGCGAGGTCATGCGTGCTCCGGAGATTCGGATAAGGAAGGTTTGGCCGGCCGCGGCCCGAACAGCGCGCTGCCGACCCGGACCATGGTCGCGCCTTCGGCGATCGCGAGGGCGTAGTCCTCGCTCATGCCCATCGACAGGGTGTCGATGCCGGGGTGGCGCGCGGCGAGCGCGGCGAACAGGGCGCGCATGCGGCGGAAGGCGTCGCGGCGCCGGTCCATGTCCGGATCCGGCGCGGGGATCGCCATCAGCCCGCGCAGGCGCAGCGCCGGCTGCGCGGCGATGGCGTCGGCGAGGGCGTCGATCTCCTCCGGCCGGCAGCCGTGCTTGCTCGCCTCGTCGTCGACGTTCACCTGGATCAGCACGTTGAGCGGGCGCTGGCCGGGGGCGCGATGTTTCGCCAGCGCCTCGACCAGCTTCGGGCGGTCCACGGTCTGCACCCAGTCGAACGCGGCCGCCGCCTCCTTCGCCTTGTTCGACTGCAGATGCCCGATCAGATGCCATTCGATGCCGAGCCCGGCCAGCGCCGGCTGCTTGCCCAATGCTTCCTGCACGTAGTTCTCGCCGAAGGCGACCGGCCCGGCCTGCGGGCGCGCGCGCAGGGCGGCGGCGACGCGCGCGACGGCCTCGGCGGATTGGGTCTTGCTCACCGCGAGCAGACGCGCCGGCGCCCGTCCGGCCGCGGCCGCGGCCATGCCGGCGAGCAGAGTGTCGAGCGTGGGATGCGGCGGCGGAGCGTCGGTCATGGGCAGTGTGAGTCTGACGGTACAGATGCGACGGAAGTCGCGGAACGGCGCGGGAACCGGTACGCGGGGCACGCAGTGTATGCCGAACCCGGTCGCGCGGTCCGGCACCGCCCCGCGCGCCGGGGTGCAAATCGGCAGTGCGGGGCTATACTCCGGCGCATCCCGGGTCCGTCGACCCGCACCACATCGCAACGCGGGGAGCCTGCATGGACATCGCCGAACTGTTGGCCTTCTCGGTCAAGAACAAAGCGTCCGACCTCCATCTGTCGGCCGGCCTGCCGCCGATGATCCGCGTCGACGGCGACGTCCGCCGGATCAACATCCCGGCGCTGGACCACAAGCAGGTGCATGCGCTGGTCTACGACATCATGTCGGACAAGCAGCGTCGCGACTACGAGGAATTCCTCGAGTGCGACTTCTCCTTCGAAATCCCCGGCCTGGCGCGCTTCCGCGTCAACGCCTTCAACCAGAACCGCGGCGCCGGCGCGGTGTTCCGCACGATTCCCTCGGAAGTGCTGACCCTGGAAGACCTCGGCTGCCCGCCGATCTTCCGCGAGCTGATCGACCAGCCGCAGGGCCTGATCCTGGTCACCGGCCCGACCGGTTCGGGCAAGTCGACCACGCTGGCGGCGATGATCGACCACATCAACAAGAACGAATACGCGCACATCCTCACCGTCGAGGACCCGATCGAATTCGTGCACACCTCGCAGAAGTGCCTGATCAACCAGCGCGAAGTGCATCGCGACACCCACGGCTTCAACGAGGCGCTGCGCTCGGCGCTGCGCGAAGACCCGGACTACATCCTGGTCGGCGAAATGCGCGACATCGAGACCATCCGCCTCGCCCTGACCGCCGCGGAAACCGGTCACCTCGTGTTCGGCACCCTGCACACCAGCTCGGCGGCCAAGACCGTGGACCGCATCATCGACGTGTTCCCTGCGGGCGAAAAACCGATGGTGCGTTCGATGCTGTCCGAATCGCTGCGCGCGGTCATTTCGCAGGCGCTGCTGAAGAAGGTCGGCGGCGGCCGTACCGCGGCCTGGGAGATCATGGTCGGCACCCCCGCG
>JBIJBH010000516.1:0-2570 GCA_044345315.1 Lysobacteraceae bacterium | reverse complement strand
CTCGTCCTCGGCGGTCTCCAGGCGCAGGCCGCGCTGGGTCAACTTCGGCGCGATCCGCTCCGCGGCTTCGTCGGCGATCGCGCGCAGGTCGAGCCGCTGCGGCTGTTCGATCCGCTGCCGATGTTCGACCGCGGCCAGCGCCAGCAGCTTGTCGATCATCTCCGCCATGCGTTCGCTCTGCGCGCGGATGGTGGCGACGAAGCGCGCCCGGTCGGCTTCGGGCATCCCGCCGGCGGAGGACTCCAGCAGTTCGGCGCTGCCGCGGATCGCCGCCAGCGGGCTCTTGAGCTCGTGGGTCAGCGCGTGCACGTACTGCTCGACGTATTGCTTGCCTTCGAGCCGCGCGCGCATCGTCTCCAGCGCGCGGCCCAGATCGCCGAACTCGCCGGCGCTGTCCGGCGGCGCGATCCGCTCGCCGGCGGTGACCGCGTCGGCGTAGCGGCGCAGCGCGCCGAGCTGGCGCGACAGCCACCAGGCCGCGAGCAGACCGATCGCGAGCGCCGCGCCCAGCAGCACGATGCCCCAGCGCAGGATCACCTCCTGGCTGCGGGCGATGAACGGGGCGATGGCCTGGTTGGGCTTGGCCACGGTGAGCACGCCGACGATCCGCTCACGGCCGTTCTCGCGCAGCTTGATCGGCGCCGCGACGTGCATCACCGAGCTGGCGTCGTCGTTCGGATCGCTGCGGGTCGAGCGCGCGCCGTAGCGGCCGCGCAGGGTCAGATAGACATCGTTCCAGCGCGAATAATCCTCGCCGACATCGGTGCCCGCGGAATCGAATACCACGATGCCGCGCGCATCGGTGACGTAGATGCGGGTGCTCACATTGCGCTTGTGGAAGCCCCAGATTTCCGCGCCGAGATCGCGGTCGGTCAGCGCGCGCACGCGGTCGGCGAAACGACCGTCTGCGATGCGGCCGGCGACGAAATCGTCGCGGGCCTGCTCGGCGAGGAGGTTCGCGGTATCGACCAGAGTGTCTTCCATCGCCTGACGCACGCCGGGCTTCACTTCCTGCAGGAACACCCGACCCAGCAGCAGCGCGGCCAGGGCCACGATCAGGAAGTAACCGAGCAGAATGCGCAGGCCGATCTTCATCGTCGCCGCCGGGGCGCGCTCAGCCGTCCACGTCCAGCGAATAGCCGAGGCCGCGATGGGTGCGGATCGGGTCCTCGCCGCCGCCGTGGGCGTCGTCGACCGCGCGCAGCTTGGCGCGCAGGGTCTTGATGTGGGTGTCCACGGTGCGGTCGCCGCTCTCCAGCGCATCGGCCCAGACCCGGTCCATCAGCTGCGCGCGCGACATCACCGCGCCGGGCCGCTGCAGCAGCGCCGCGAGCAGCCCGTATTCGTAGCGGGTCAGATCCAGCGCGCGGCCGCGATAGCGGATGCGGCTGCCGTCGCGATCGATCGCGAACGCGCCGTGCTCACGCCAGTTCGCGACCTCGGCGGCCGCGCGCCGGCGCAGGCGCGCGCGTACGCGGGCGACCAGTTCGCGCGGCGAGAACGGCTTGACCACGTAATCGTCGGCGCCCAGTTCGAGGCCGACCACGCGATCGATCTCGCTGTCGCGTGCGGTCAGGAAGATCACCGGCACTTCGCTGAAGGCGCGGATGCCGCGGCAGACCTCGAAGCCGGTGACATCCGGCAGGCCCACGTCGAGCACCACCAGATCGATGCCGCCGCCGCGCAGCCGCGGCAGCACCGCGCCGCCGGTGAGCACGTGTTCGGCGACGAAGCCCTCGGCGCGCAGCGCGTAGACCACGGTGTCGGCGATCGCGGTTTCGTCTTCGGCGATGAGGATGGTCGGGGCGGCGGTCATGGCGGGCAGCGGGCGGTTCTGCGGCATTGTAGGCCGCGGCACAGCGAAGTTTGCCCTACCATGGCGCGGCGCCCACACCGGGCGGCCCGCCCCGATCGTCTTCCGCAGCGCATGAACTACCGTCACGGCTTCCATGCCGGCAATCACGCCGACGCGCTCAAGCACAGTCTGCTGCTGGCGCTGTGCGATGCCCTGACCGCCAAGCCGGCGCCGCTGTTCGCGCTCGACACCCACGCCGGCGCCGGCGTCTATGCGCTCGACGACGAACAGGCGCAGCGCACCGGCGAGGCCGCCGGCGGGATCGGCCGGATCGAGGCCGCGGGCGCGACCGCGCCGGCGCTGGCGCGCTATCTGGACGCCGTGGCGGCCTGCCGCGCGGCCTGCGGGCCCGAGGCCTACCCCGGCTCGCCCTGGCTGCTCGCCCACGCCCTGCGCGTGCAGGACCGGATCGCCTGCTGCGAGCTGCGCGAGGAGGAAGCCGCGCGCCTGCGCCGTGCGCTGGGCGCCGATCCGCGGGTCGCGATCCACGTCCGCGACGGCTACGCCGCGATGCGCGCGCTGCTGCCGCCGCGGATCGGCGGCGAACGCTTCGGCCGCGGGCTGATCCTGATCGATCCGCCCTACGAGGCCCAGCTCGACGAGTTCGACACCGCGCTCGCCGCGATCCGCGACGGTCTCGCGCGCTGGCCGCAGGCGGTGGTGGCGCTGTGGTATCCGATCAAGCTGCGCAGCGCGCTGATGCCGTTCTACCGTG
>JBIJBH010000148.1:0-7795 GCA_044345315.1 Lysobacteraceae bacterium | reverse complement strand
CGGCCGGAGTGATCCGGCCGTTGTCGTTTGTGCGCATTGCCGACGCAGCGCGATGACGCTGGCTGCGGCATGAACGCAACCGCAGGCCGCGTCAACGAGGATCGCTTCGCGTGCATTCCCCGGGCGTCATTCCCACCCGAAGGAGTCCCCGATGAAACCTCTCGCACTGTGTCTGCTCGCCGCCGCGCTCGCCTTTGCTGCCGGCGCCGCGCAGGCCCGCGACCGCGACCACAACCCGCCCGGCCCCGCCGGCGGCCCGGGCACGAACTGGGAAAACCCGCTGGACTGGCGCGGCAGTCCCGGCGCATCGCCGGATCACCGTTTCTACAGGCACGAAGGCAAGCGCTATCGCTTCGTCGTCCGCGACGGCGACTATTACTTCCACCCCGCATGGGGCTACTGGCATCCGCGCCACGGTTTCTGGAATCAGGCGAAACGCTGCTGGTTCGACAACGATCGCAATCCCCCGGGCCCGGCAGGCGGCCGCGGCACCAACTGGGAAAATCCGCCGGGCTGGCGCGGCGGCCCGGGCGCATCGCCGGATCGTTACGGTCGCTGTCGCTGACAGCGCCGGGCGAAGTGCGTCAGCGCTGCAGCGCGTCGATCACCGGCGCGACCTGCTCCTCGCGGCCCGATGCCGCGCCGACCCGCATCAGCGCGGCGGCGAGTTCGGCGGCCGTCTCCGCGCGAAGCGTGGCGTGACCGACCTTGCGTCCCGCGCGCGGCTCCTTGCCGTAGTCGTGCCAGTGACCGCCCGGTTCGCGCAGCATCGCGGTCGCATCGGGCATCGCGCCGATCCAGTTGAGCATGCAGGCGTGTCCGACCATGCGCGTATCGCCGAGCGGAAGCCCCAGCACCGCGCGCAGGTGATTCTGGAACTGCGAAGTCTCGCTGCCTTCGATCGTCCAGTGCCCGGAGTTGTGCACGCGCGGCGCGAGTTCGTTGGCGAGCAGCGCGCCGTCCCTGCAGAACAGCTCCAGCGCGAACACGCCGACGTAGTCCAGCGCTTCGGCCAGCGCGCGCGCATGCGCGAAGGCGCGCGCGGCCATGTCGGCGTCGACGCGCGCCGGCGCGAGGCTGGCCGACAGCACGCCGTCGACGTGCCAGTTCTCGGTCAGCGGCCAGGTGCGGAATTCGCCGTCGCGGCCGCGCACCGCGACCACGCTCAGCTCGCGATCGAACGCGACGAAGCCTTCGAGGATCAGGCCGACGCTCGCGGCCTGCGCGCCGAGCGCGGCCCAGGCGGCGTCGAGATCGGCCGGCGACTTGATCCGGAACTGGCCCTTGCCGTCGTAGCCGAGACGGCGGGTCTTGAGGATGCAGGGCGTGCCGATCGCGGCGACCGCGGCATCGAGCGCGGCGCGATCGGGCACGTCGGCGAATGCGGGCACCGGGATGCCGAGTTCGCGGAACAGGGTCTTCTCGGCCAGCCGATCCTGCGCGACCGCGAGCGCGCGCGGGTTCGGAAACACCGGGATGCGTTCGCTCAGCCACTGCGCCGATTCGGCCGGGACGTTCTCGAAATCGAAGGTCGCGACATCGACCTGGCGCGCGAATTCGGCGAGCGTGGCCTCGTCGCGATAATCGCCGACGATCAGCGGCGCGAACTGCCCGGCGCAGGCGTCGGCGACGGTGTCGAGCACGCGGAAGCGCAGCCCGAGCGGCGCGCCGGAAAGGGCCAACATGCGGGCGAGCTGGCCGCCTCCGAGGATGCCGACGGTGGTCATGCGCGGGGGTCGTCGCGGTCGATCACATCTTGGGTCTGCTTCGCGCGGAAGGCTTCCAGCGCGGCGCCGATCGCGGGGAATTCGCGCGCGAGCATCGCGGCGGCGAACAGTCCGGCGTTGGCCGCGCCGGCGTTGCCGATGGCGAAGGTGGCGACCGGAATGCCGGCCGGCATCTGCACGATCGACAGCAGCGAATCCATGCCATTGAGCGCCTTGCTCTGCACCGGCACGCCGAGCACCGGCACCGCGGTCTTCGCGGCGAGCATGCCCGGCAGATGCGCCGCGCCGCCGGCGCCGGCGACGATCGCGCGCAGGCCGCGGGACTGTGCGGTGGCGGCGTAATCGAACAGCACATCCGGCGTGCGGTGCGCAGAGACGACCCGGATCTCGTGCGGCACGCCCAGCGCTTCGAGCTTCGCGGCCGCGTGCTGCATCGTCTCCCAGTCGGAGCGCGATCCCATCACGATGCCGACCAGCGGCCGGCCGCTGGCCGTCGCGTTCGTCTCTGCCATGGCCCCACCCTGCGGCGTCACGCCGGCTGCAAAACGGTATTCTAGCGGGACTTCCGCCCCGGCTTCACCGCAACATGGACCGCAAGCTGCTCGATCTGCTCGTCTGCCCTGCCACCCGTCAGCCGCTGGCGCTGCTCGACCGGCCCGGCCTGGAGGCGCTGAACGCGGCGATCGCCGCCGGCGGTGTCCGCCGCGTCGACGACACGCCGCAGACCGAGCCGGTGCGCGAGGCGCTCATCACCCGCGACCGCAAGACCCTCTACCGCATCGACGACGGCATTCCGGTGCTGCTGATCGAGGAAGGCATCGTGGGCGCGTCGGTCGCAGGGCTGTGAGCGGCGCGGCGATGGCGTCGGTCGCGCCGCCGCCCGCCGAGGTCGTGGCCGCGAACGTCGCCGCTGCGCTGGCCGAGGATCTCGGCGGCGGCGACGTCACCGCCGATCTGTTGCCCGACGGGCCCGACATCGCCTATCTGCTGTGCAAGGAAGACGCGGTCGTCTGCGGCCGGCCCTGGTTCGATGCCTGCCATCGCGCGCTCGATCCGGACGTGCGCATCGACTGGCGCGTGGCCGAGGGCGACCAGGTCGCGAAAGGCGCCGTGCTGGCCACTCTCGCCGGCCGCAGTCGGGCCCTAGTCAGCGCCGAACGTTGCTCTCTGAATTTCCTGCAGACCCTGAGCGGCACCGCGACCGCGGTCGCCGCCCACGTCGACGCCGTGCGCGGCACCGGCGCGCGCATCCTCGACACCCGCAAGACCCTGCCCGGGCTGCGGATCGCGCAGAAATACGCCGTCAGGATCGGCGGCGGCGGCAACCACCGCATCGGCCTGTACGACGCGGTGATGCTCAAGGAAAACCACATCCGCGCCTACGGTTCGCTGCGCGGCGCGGTCTCGGCCGCGCGCGAACGCCACCCGGCGCTGCCGCTGATCGTGGAGGTGGAAACACTCGATCAACTACGCGAGGCGCTGGACGCGGGCTGCACCCGGATCCTGATCGACGACTTCGACGCCGCGACCCGGCGCGAAGCGGTTCGGATCGCGAAATCGGCGCCCTACGCCGGACGCATCCCGCTGGAAGTCTCCGGCGGCGTGGACCTCGCCGGTCTTCGCGCGATCGCCGAAGACGGCGTCGACTGCATCTCGATCGGCGGCCTGACCAAACACGTGCGCGCGATCGACCTGTCGCTCAAACTCGGCCCGCCGCCGGGCGGCTGAACCCTCGCGCTCGCACGAGGGCCGATCCGAACCGGGTTCAACCGGAGCGGCTTCAACCGAACTCGCTTCAACCGAACCTGTACCGGTGCATCGCCGCCAGAAAATCCGGCGTGATCGGAAACCCCGAATGCGAACCGAGCACCGCATCGACGCCGCAGTGCGGACACAGCGCGGTCTGCCCGCGCACGTCGCCGGTCTCGTCCTGCGACTCGTCGACCCACTCGGCGATCTCCGACGGCTCGAACGTGCTGCGGCAGTAGAAACAGCCGCAGATCAGACTCGCTTCGAGGTCGGCGCGGTGATGGCTGGATTTCGAATGCGCCGCGTGCAACTGCGGATCGGTGTGCATGAAGCAGGCCCCGGATCGGATCAGCGCAGCGCCAGCACCACCGCGATCGCCGCCGCGACTGCCGCCGCCAGCCACACCCAGCGCGGCACGCCGCGGCCTGCGGCGGGCGCGGCAGCGGGCTCCTGGCCCAGCTCGAACAGCTTGAAACGCAGGGTGTCGAAGCCGATTTCGTCGCCGGGCACGGCCACCGCGCGCTGCACGCGCTTGCCGTTGTGGAAACTGCCGTTGGTCGAACCGAGATCTTCGATCACCACGCCTTCGTTGGTCGGGATGAGTTTGGCGTGTTTCCGCGAGAGGCTGGCGTCTTCGAGACGCAGCTGGCAATCCGGCGCGCGTCCAACCAGGGTCGGTCCGGTCAGCGGAAAGCTGCGGCCGAGGATGCGCCCGGTCTGCGCGCGCAGCGCGAACTTGGGCAGCGCGGCGCGGACCGTGGTGGTCGCGACATCGTCGGTGTCGATCGCGACGGACGCGGCGGCCGGACGGGGCGCGTCGAGCGCCACCAGCGAGGCCTGCACGGCGCCGAAGGCGATGCGGTCGCCGGCGCGCAGCGAGATCAGGCCATCGACCGGGCGATCGTTGACCGTCACCGCGGCGCCGGGCGCGATCTTCAGCATCACGCCCTGCGCGGTGACCTGCAGTTCGCAGTGCCGCGGGAGGATGTCGGGACCGCTGAGGCCGATGTCGGCATCCCCCGCCGAGCCGATGCGTTTCACCCCGGGCTGCAGCAGGGTGGGCGGGAATTCGCCGGCGGCGAAGACGAGTTTCATGGGCGATCTGACTCCGTGGCGGGGATTGCAACATCGGCCGGCCGGCCGCACATTGGCCGCATGCCGACTTTACTGATCCTGATGATCGTGGGTGCGATGGGGTTCGCATTCTGGAGCGCGTCGCGCGCGGCGGCCGAACGGGCGATCCGTCTCGGCGGCGAGGCATGCCGCGCCGCCGGGGTGCAACTGATCGACCACACTGTGCACGCCAGCGGACTGCGCCTGCGGCGCGGCGAAAACGGCTGGCTGGGTTTCGAGCGCAGCTTCCGCTTCGAATATTCGTACGACGGCACCGACCGGCACATCGCGCGCCTGGTGCTGCACGGCGACCGGCTGGTGTCGTTCACCGGCCCGGTGATGCCGCCGGCGGTCGTGCCGGTGGGTCGCCCGCCCATCGACGACCATCCGCCGACGCATTGAGCGATCGCAGCGGTCGATGCCGCTGCCGGCCATGCGGACCCAGTCATGACGATGTCGTTGTCCCGCATGGTTCCCCCCGAACCTTGCCGCCTTGCGGCGTTGCGCGACGATATCGCGCGACGCCGCTGTCTGACCACAGACTACTTGATCACTCTCAGATGACTGCCGCGCTTCGGCGAAGGCGACGGGTCGTCGCCGCCGTCGCCGTCCTCGCCTTCGATATCCTCGAGGATGTCCTCGCCCTCGACCTGCGGATCGGCGCCGGTACCGGGGATGTCGTCGGGCAGCATCATGCCGTGCCCGGTCTCGCGGGCGTAGATCCCGAGCACCGCGCTCATCGGCACCCGCACCGGGTGACTGACGCCGCTGAAGCGCGCAGTGAAGAGGATGATCTCGTTGCCCATGTCGAGGCCGGCGACCGCACGCTCGGCGATGTTGAGCACCACGCGACCCTCGCTCATCGCCGCCGGTGGCACGCGCACGCCGGGACGGGTGGCGTCGACCAGCAGATACGGAGTCATGCCGTTGTCGGCGATCCACGCATACAGCCCCCGCAGCAGATACGGGCGTTGACTGGTCATGCGGAGCGACGTGCCGTCGGTCATGGCCGGAGTGTACTCCCGCCGGACGCCGGCGAGGATCGCCGGCGCGCCGCGTTCAGGAGGGCAGATCGCGCAGGGCCTTCTCCTGCGCGGTCAGGCTGCGGACGAAGCCCGGATTGCGGAAGATCCGGTTGCCGTAGTCCTCGATGACCTTGCCGTCGCCGGGCAGGGCCACGTCCAGCGCCTGCAGGCGCCAGACGATCGGCGCCATCGCGCAGTCGGCGAGGCTCATCTCGTTGTTGAGGAAGAACTTGCTGGCCTTGAACAGCGGCACCGCCGCGGTCAGCAGTTCGCGCAGGCGCTTGCGCCCGGCTTCGGCCTGCTGGCGGTTGCCGAACTGCACCGCCTGCACCTGCGGCACCCAATCGTGCTCGATCCGCAGCATCGCCAGACGCAGGCGCGCGCGCGACAGCGGATCGATCGGCATCAGCGGCGGATGCGGATAGCGCTCGTCGAGATACTCGCTGACCACCGAAGCCGCGTAGAGCACCAGATCGCGCTCGACGAGGGTCGGCACCGAGTGGTAGGGGTTGAGATCGATCAGATCCTCGGGGGGATTCTGCGGGTCCACCGGCACCAGATCGTAGGTCACGCCCTTCGCGGCCAACACCAGACGGACACGATGGCAGAGCACGTCGTCGACGGAAGAAAACAGGGTCAGGGCATTACGCATACTCGGACTCGCCATCCTTCTTCGTTGGGACGAAAGGCGGCCGGACGCGGCCGCCCTGCGAACGATCGTGGAGCGAAGGGACGTTCGACGCCATCAATGCACGTCGCGCCAGTATTCCTTCTTGAGCAACCAGGCCAGGAAGGTGAAGAAGGCCAGGAACAGCACCACCCACACGCCGATCTGCTGCCGCTTCAGCGCCGCGGGCTCGCCCGCGTACTCGAGGAAGGCGGCCAGGTCGCGCGCGGTGCGTTCGAATTCCTGCTCGCTCTGGGTGCCCGGCTGGGACACGACCAGTTCCTTGATGCAGGCGTCTTCGGCCTCGGTGCTGCCGGCCGGACAGGCCATCACCGGCTTGCCGTTCTCGTCCTTCTCGCCGGTCGCTTCCTTCGCGGTGAACACCGGACGCAGGTTGCCCTGCATCTCCCACAGCGGATTGGGCATGGACACGTTCGGGAACAGCTTGTTGTTCCAGCCCAGCGGACGCGATTCGTCGAGGTAGAACGACTTGAGGTAGGTGTAGATCCAGTCGCTGCCGCGGACGCGCGAGATCAGGGTGAGATCCGGCGGCGCCTTGCCGAAGGACTTCTCGCCGAACGCGGCCGGCATCGAGCTGATCACGTGCTCGCCGAACTTGGCGCCGGTGAAGTTCAGGTTGTTCATCACCTGATCTTCGGTCAGCCCCAGATCCTCGGCGATGCGCGAATAGCGCATGTATTTGAGCGAGTGGCAGGCGACGCAGTAGTTCATGTAGAGCTGCGCACCGCGCTGCAGCGAGGCGCGGTCCTCGAGATCGACGCCGGCGTGCTCGGTGGCGCCGCCGCCCGCGGCCAGGGCCGCGAACGAGACGAACATGCCGGCGAGAACGACGGATGCGCGCTTGAGGATCGAGATCTTCATCGTGGATGGCTTAGTCATGCATCGTCACCCGTTCCGGGACCGGTTTGGTCTTGTCGAGCTTCGTCCACACCGGCATGGTGATGAAGAAGGCGAAGTACAGGAAGGTCAGCACGCGGCCGATGTGGGTCTCGACCGGGTTGGTGCCGGGGCCGTGACCGATGTAGCCCAGCCACACGAAGCTGACCGCGAAGATCGCCAGCGCGACCTTGGCGATGGTGCCGCGGTAGCGGATCGAGTTCACCTTGGCCTTGTCGAGCCAGGGCACCGCGAACAGGATCGCGATCGCCGCGAACATCACGATCACGCCGCCGAGCTTGTCGGGCACCACGCGCAGCATCGCGTAGTACGGGGTGAAGTACCAAACCGGCTTGATCAGTCCCGGAGTCACCAGCTGATTGGCTTCGGTGAAGTTGTCGTACTCGAGGAACAGGCCGCCGAAGGTCGGAGTGAAGAAGATGATGAACGCCGCGATCGTCATGAAGAAGCCGGCGCCGAACAGGTCCTTCACCGTGTAGTACGGATGGAACGGGATGCCGTCGGCCGGCTTGTTCGGATCCCAGCGGTTGCCCTTCGGGCCCTTCTTGATGTCGACGCCTTCGGGATTGTTCGAACCGACTTCGTGCAGCGCGCCC
>JBIJBH010000092.1:0-9924 GCA_044345315.1 Lysobacteraceae bacterium | reverse complement strand
CGGGGCCGGCGAGGTAGCTCGCCTCGGCCGCGCGCAGGAAGCCGTAGCCGTCGGGCAGGATTTCCAGCACGCCGTCGGCGGCGACGCCGTCGCCGTAACGGGTCAGCACCTTGAGCACCGCGAAGATCACGTCCTGCTTGCGGGCGCGGGCGACGCCTTCCTGGATCTGCAGCTGCTCGGAGATGTCCAGCAACTTCGGCATCGGCATGCGCTTGAGGTCGCTGAGCGAGTACTGCGGGAACCCCTCGGGCACGTTCTGCGGCGGGCGCGGCTGGTACTGCTGCTGCGGCACGTAGCCGCCGGTGCCGCTACCGCTGCCGCTGCCGCCTTCGGCGCCGTTGTCGCCGTCGTTGTTCTGCTGCTGGTCGCGATTGCGGAAGCGGTCGCGCCGGTTGCGGAAGCGGTCGCGGCGGTTGAAGCGCTGGAAGTCGCCGCCCTGGCCCGATTCGCCGCCTTCGGCCTGCTGGAATCCGCCGCCGCCGGACTGCGGCTGGGCGGGTGCGGGTGCCGGCGCGGAGAAGGGCGCCGCAGCCTCGACCGGGGCCGGTGCGGGCGCCGGAGCCGGAGCCGGAGCCGGAGCCGGCGGAGGAGGGGGCGCAGGTGCCGGAGGCGGGACATCCACCGGCTTGGGCGCCTCGGGCAGGGGAATGGTGGTCTGGACAGCGGCCTTGGGCGTACGCGGCTTGCGCACGCGTTTGCCGGCGCTGTCGCCGGCGTCGGAAGTCTTGTCGGACAAGCGGAAATCCTCGCGGGTGCGAGCGTCCGCGGTGCGCGGACGGGGCTGCGGGTGGGTGGTCGGAAGGACTCAGAAATGGGCGCCGACAGGCGCTGAGGTCGGGTAGAAGCTAGCACCGGCGCGTCGTCGGGGCAAGCCGTCGCCGCATGGGCGTTCCGACGGGCGGGTGGGGCGAAGGCTCGGGAGGCGGGCCGGGCAGGATCGGCCCGCCGACGGGCGGTTACAGCGCTTTTTCGATCAACTGCGCCAGCTGCGGCTTGCCCACGGCGCCGATCTGGGTGCCGTGGACCTGGCCGTTCTTGAAGGTCAGCAGCATCGGGATGCTGCGGGCGTTGAAGCGGCGGCCGAGGTTGGGATGGGCCTCGATGTCGACCTTCACGATCCTGGCGCGGCCGGCGTATTCGTCGGCCAACTGGTCCAGGGACGGGGCGATCATCCGGCACGGGGCGCACCAGGGGGCCCAGAAGTCGACCAGGACGGGCACGTCGGACTGCAGGACGAGCGCGTCGAAGTCGGCGTCGGTGGCATGGGAAATCTTGTCGCTCACGGGGGTCTCCGGGTGTTGCGGCCGTGCCTGGGCGGCGGCCTGGCGGTTCATGAGAGGGCCGGACGGGGCGGCCCGGTGCGGTGGGCTGGGGCTGGACAGAGGGCAGGCTGTTACACTGCGGGCTCGCGTCGCCGGCTTCAAGGGTCAGAGCCCGCTGCCGAGCGCCATGTCCCGGCCTCGCACGGCCGCGCGAAGGCAGAGGCCGCAGTCTGCTGCCCCGCGACCTTCCAATGCAAGCCGTGGCCCCGGTTTCCGGGCGCCGCGCCGCCCCGCCTTCACAGCCAGATCATGAGCGACAAGCCCCTAACCGACATCACGTTTTCCTCCTTCGAAGTGCATCCGGCCCTGCTGGCCGGCCTCGAAGCCGCCGGGTTCACCCGCTGCACTCCCATTCAGGCCCTGACCCTGCCGGTGGCTCTCGCCGGTCGCGATGTGGCCGGCCAGGCCCAGACCGGGACCGGCAAGACCCTGGCCTTCCTGGTCACGGTCATGAACCGCCTGCTGTCCCGCCCCGCGCTGGCCGAGCGCAAGCCGGAGGACCCGCGCGCGCTGATCCTCGCGCCGACCCGCGAGCTGGCGATCCAGATCCACAAGGACGCGATGAAGTTCGGCGCCGATGTCGGCCTGAAGTTCGCCCTGGTCTACGGCGGCGTCGACTACGACAAGCAGCGCGCCCTGCTGCAGGCCGGCGCCGACGTCATCATCGCCACCCCGGGCCGGTTGATCGATTACCTGAAGCAGCGCGTGTTCTCGCTGTCCGCCTGCGAGGCGGTGGTGATGGATGAGGCCGACCGCATGTTCGACCTCGGCTTCATCAAGGACATCCGCTTCCTGCTGCGGCGGATGCCCGAGCGCACCACCCGGCAGACGCTGCTGTTCAGCGCCACCCTCAGCCATCGCGTGCTGGAGCTGGCCTACGAGCACATGAACGAACCCGAGAAGCTGGTGGTCGAGACCGAATCGATCACCGCGGCGCGGGTGCGGCAGAAGATCTACTACCCGGCGGACGAGGAGAAGATCCCGCTGCTGCTGGGCCTGCTCTCGCGCAGCGAGGGCGCGCGGACCATGGTGTTCGTCAACACCAAGGCGTTCGTCGAACGGGTGGCGCGGGCGCTGGAGCGCGGCGGCTACCGGGTCGGCGTGCTGTCCGGCGACGTGCCGCAGAAGAAGCGCGAATCGCTGCTGCGCAAGTTCCAGGCCGGGCAACTGGAGATCCTGGTCGCCACCGACGTGGCCGCGCGCGGTCTGCACATCGACGGCGTCAGTCACGTCTACAACTACGACCTGCCGTTCGATGCCGAGGACTACGTCCACCGCATCGGCCGCACCGCGCGTCTGGGCGCCGAGGGCGATGCGATCAGCTTCGCCTGCGAGCGCTACGCGGTCAGCCTGCCCGACATCGAACGCTACATCGAACAGCGCATCCCGTCCGAGCCGGTGACCGCCGAGCTGCTGACCGCGCTGCCGCGTCCCGAGCGGCCGAAGCCGCCGGAAGGCGCCGAGCCCGAGGGCGAGGACGCCGAGGAAAGCATCGGCGCGATCTTCCGCGAGGTGCGCGAGGCGCGCGCCGCCGACGAGGCCAAGCGCGGCGGCGGTCGCCGCGAAGGCGGCCGCAGCGGCCCGGGCGGTCGCAGCGGTGGCCGCGGCGAGCGCTCCGGCAGCGGCCGTTCCGACGGCCGTCGCGACAGTGCGCCGGGCGAACGCCGCGAGCGCGGCCCGCGCCCGCCGCGCGACGCCGTGCCGACCCCGGTCACGGCCCCGGATGCGGCGCCCGCCGTGGTCGAGGCCGCGCCCGCGATCGAAGGCGAACGCGCGCCGCGCAAGCGTCGCCGCCGCCGCGGCGGCAAGCGCATCGACGGCGACGGCGCGCAGTCGGTCGGCCAGGCCGTGCGCGCGCTGGAGACCCCGGCGCCGGTCGCGGTCGCGCCGACGGCCAAGTCCGCCGCCAGGGCCGAAGCCAAGCCGTCGCTGCTCTCGCGCATCGGTCGCAAGCTCAAGTCGCTGGTGACCAAGCCGCCGCGTTCGCAGCATTGAGGTCGGCGACGTGCGCCCTGCGGCGATCGTGACGTTCGCGACGCCGCGTTCGTTCGCCCTCGCGCGGCCGACGTCGCGATGACCCTGTTCGTTCACATCGCCGACGCGCGCGACGCCGCCGCGATCCGCCGCAGCGGGCTGAAGCTGCCGCGCTGGCGCGGCGAGCGCGGCGAAGGCGTTTTCGCGATGCCGGTGGTGCCCGACTTCCAGTTGACGCACCAGTGGGTGCGCGAACTGAAGCGCCGCGGGTGCTCGGTTTCGAGACCCTCATCGCGCAGTCCATCCCGCCGCGTGCGATCCATGCGATCCGGCACCTGCCGCAGACCCTCGGCTGGCGCTACCTGCCGGGCGCCCACGAGCGCGGCATCTTCTGCGGCTGCGGCTACTGTCAGCGCGGCCAATACGGCGCACGGGCGATCCGTGCGGCCTACGAGGCGCAGTACGGGCGCGCGTGAATCCGTGACCGTCGGCCCGGAACGAGGCCCGGCATGAACCTGTCCGCACGCGCAATCCGATAGCGAAGTCGATGCGGTCGCTGCCGGACGTCGGCCGGTGGACCCGCAGCGCCCGGTGATTCCCCCGAGACCGGGCCGGCGCGACGGTCCCCCTCGCCGTCGTGCCGGGATCGGCCCGCGAAGTCTGCGCACGCTCGCCGGCCCATGCCGAGGGTTCTCGACATCCCATCGACGGAGTGGCCATGAAACGCAAAGCCCTGTTCAAGACATTGTTCGTCGCCCTGCTCGCCCTGGGCGGTCTCGCCGCCGGTCCGGCGGCTGCCCGGACCTGCACCCTGGAGCTCATCACCAGCGGCAACCCGATCGCCGTCGGTCAGTCCTACACCCTGAAAGTGACGTTCGTGCGCGGCGTCGATTTCGGCCCGCCGCCGCCGCCGGATTACCCCTACCAGGTCATCTTCCACGGCACCCGCGACGGTGTCTGGGACACCGGAAACGGCGAGTACTTCATGAACGTGTTGGCCAATGGCACGCCCTCGACCGTGTCGTCCTACAACCCCGGCGGCATTGCCGGCCAGTACATGCGCTACGCCGAGATCCGGATGCCGCCGCCCTACAACCAGGTCATGTGCTACACCAACGTGATCATCGCCGACTTCCTGTAAATCCGCGGTTTCCCGCGCACCGGCCTTCCCGGCCGGTGCGCGTCGGATCGACCGGAGTCCGCGGCGGATGCGGTTCTGCGATACTCCGCGCCCATGACCGTCCTGCGCTTCGACAACGTCAGCAAGCAATACCCCGGCGGGCATGTTGCCCTGGTCGACGTGAGTTTCGCGGTGAACCGCGGCGAGATGCTGTTCGTCACCGGGCATTCGGGCGCGGGCAAGAGCACGCTGCTGAAGCTGATCCACCTCTCCGAGCGGCCCAGCCGCGGCGCAGTGCTGTTCGGCGAGCGCAATCTGCGCAACGTGTCCGGACGCGGGGTGGCGATGCACCGGCGCGAGGTCGGCGTGGTCTATCAGGACCATCGCCTGCTGACCGATCGCAGCGTGGCCGAGAACGTGGCCCTGCCGCTGCAGCTGCGCGGGCTGCGCCGCGACGACATCCGCCGCCGGGTGCGCAGCGTGCTCGACCGGGTCAGCCTCGGCACGCGCGCCGAGGCGCTGCCGGGGCAGTTGTCGGCCGGCGAGCAGCAGCGGGTGGGCATCGCCCGGGCGCTGGTCGGCGAGCCGCAATTGCTGGTCGCCGACGAACCCACCGGCAACCTCGATCCCACTTTGTCGGCCGAAATCATGGCCCTGTTCGCCGGCCTGCCCGAGCGCGGCACCAGCGTGCTGGTCGCCAGCCACGACCTGATGCTGGTCAAGCGGATGAAGAAGCGGGTGCTGGTGCTGGATCACGGCCGGCTGGTCGACGACATCTCGCCGGAGGAACTGGCCGATGGCTAAGCCGCACGCCGCCGGCGCCGCCCCCGCCCGACCGCGGTCGCGGATCGCGGCCTGGTGCGACCACCACCTGCAGAGCCTCGCCGCCAGCCTGGGCCGGATGCTGCGGCGGCCGTGGGCGACCCTGCTCACGGTCGGGGTGATGGCGGTCGCGCTGTCGCTGCCGCTGGGATTGGCGCTGGTGCTGGACAACATCGCCCGGCTCGGCGGCAGCGTCGAACAGGCCCGCGAGGCCGCGGTGTTCCTGCGCCCCGACGTCACGCTTGAACGTGCCCGCACCCTGGCCGCGGAACTGCAGGGCCGCGCCGATGTTGCCGCGGTGACCGTGCGCAGCCCCGACGAGGGCCTGGCCGGGCTGCGCGCGGCCGGCGGCGAGGTCTACGCCGAGGCGATCGCCGCGGTCGGCGGCAACCCGCTGCCGAGCGTGCTGATCGTGCGCCCGCGCGGCGACGAGGACGCCCTGCTCGCGGCGCTGCAGGCGCTGCCCGAGGCCGAACTGGTGCAGCACGACGCGGTCTGGCGCGAGCGCCTGGACCGCTGGCTGGCCTTCGGCGCCCGCGCGGTCTGGGTGCTGGCGGCGCTGCTCGGGCTGGGCGCGCTGCTGGTGGTCGGCAACACCGTGCGTCTGGACATCCAGGCGCGGCGCGAGGAGATCGCGATCCTGCAGTCGCTCGGCGCCACCGACGGCTTCGTGCGCCGGCCCTTCCTCTATCTGGGCGCGCTGTACGGCCTCGCCGCCGGCGCCCTGGCCCTGGGCCTGCTGACCGCGGCCGAGCTGGCCCTGCGCGAGCCGCTGCGGGCGCTGGCGGCCAGCTACGGCAGCCGTTTCGCGGTGAGCGGGGTCGACCCGGCGCAGGCCGCGCTGGTGCTGGCCGCGGCCGCGACCCTGGGCTGGCTCGGCGCCGGCGTGGTCACCGGGCATTTTCTGCGTCAAACTAGGGCCTGATGCGATCGACAGGGGGCGCGTCGGGGTCTCGCCGATGCCCCGATGCGGGCGCCGCGCCGCGATCTGGCGCAAGGTCGCGCCGCACCACGCCACCGCCCAACGTCCCGGAAACCGAACACGCAATGTCCGCTCGCGATGTCCGCCATCTGACCACTGAAACCCCGCGGGTGATGGTCGTCGACAGTTCGAAGATGGTGCGCAGGCTGATCGGCGACATGCTGCAGCGCGATCTGCCGGGCGTGGAGATCGTGGGCTGCGCCGGGCTGACCGAGGTCCAGGCCGCGCTGACCGAGGGCCCGGTCGATCTGGTCACCACCGCACTGGTGCTGATGGACGGCGACGGCCTGCAGGTCGCCCGCCATGTGCGCGCCGCCGCCGGCCAGCGCTACGTGCCGGTGATCGTGGTCTCCGGCGACGCCCAGGCCCATCTGGAGGCGCGCCGTTTCACCGAGGACGTGACCGACTATTTCGACAAGGCCGAGGGCTACGCCGCGCTGGCGACCTTCATCCGCGGCTACGTCAATCCCGCGCCGATGCCCGACGCGCGCGTGCTCTACGTCGAGGACAGCAAGACCGTCGCCATCGCCACCCGGCGCATGCTGGAGGCGCACGACATCACCGTGCTGCACATGAGCCGCGGCGACGATGCGCTGGCCTATCTGCAGGCGCATCTAGGCCAGGACGACGTCGGCGCCGATCTGCTGCTGACCGACGTGACCCTGGAAGGCGAGGTCAGCGGCCTCGATCTGCTGCGCGCGGTGCGCAACGAGTTCGGCTACGGCAAGCGTCGCCTGCCGGTGCTGGTGATGACCGGCGACGGCAACCGCGAGAAGCAGTCCAACCTGCTGCGCGAGGGCGCCAACGATCTGGTGCTCAAGCCGATCGAGGAGCGCATGCTGGTCACCAAGACCCTGTTCCAGCTGCGGATGGCGAAGCTGCGCGAGCGGATGCCGGCTGGCTGAGTCCGCGTGCGCTGCGACATCCTCCGGCCTTTCCGCCGACGCGCCCGAAGGTCATGACCGACGACGACCGCATCAAGCTCGAACCGTCCTGGAAGGCGCGGGTCGGCGATTACCTCAAGCGCGACGACATGCGGACGCTGTCGGCGTTCCTGCGCGAGCGGCGGGTGAAGGGCGCGCGGATCTACCCGCCGGGGCCGAAGATCTTCGCTGCGTTCGATGCGACCCCGTTCGATGCGGTCAAGGTGGTGATTCTCGGCCAGGACCCGTACCACGGCCCGGGGCAGGCGCACGGGCTGTGCTTCTCGGTGCTGCCGGGCGTGGCGGTGCCGCCGTCACTGGACAACATCTTCAAGGAAATCCAGCGCGACCTCGGCATCGCCCGGCCCGATCACGGCTGTCTGCTGCCGTGGGCGCAGCGCGGCGTGCTGCTGCTCAATGCGGTGCTGACCGTGGAGGACGGCCGCGCCGGTGCGCATCAGGGCAAGGGCTGGGAAGGCTTCACCGACCACGTCGTCGACGTGCTGAACCGGGAACGCGAAGGCCTGGTGTTCCTGCTCTGGGGCAGCTACGCGCAGGCCAAGGGCAAGGTGATCGATACCCGCCGCCATCGCGTGCTCAAGGCGCCGCATCCCTCGCCGCTGTCGGCGCACCGCGGCTTCCTCGGCTGCGGGCATTTCTCGGCGACCAACGAGTATCTCGCCCGCCACGGGCAGGCCGCGATCGACTGGTCGCTGCCCCCGCGCGCGATGCTGGCCGCGGGCTGAGCCCGGGCCGGGCCGGCGCGGGCCGGGAGCGCAGGCGCATCGCGGCCGTCAGGTTTCGATCGGTGCGCCCGCGAAAACCGGTTGACAACGCTGTCATGTACGTCTAGAACGTGCCGATGTGCGCAGCGGGCCGCCCGGCTTCGCGTCGTGCAGGTCAGTATTCCGTACCGCGTCCCCCACGCGCGGGCTCCATCGCCATCAGACCCGTCGCCCTGGCGACGACCGATCCCGGAGAACGACGTGAGACTTTCCACCCTCGACACGGTCATCGTGCTGACCTACCTGGTCGGCATCTTCGTGCTCGCGCAATGGGTATCGCGCGAGAAAAGCGGGCACCGCAAGGACGCCCAGGATTACTTCCTCGCCGGCAAATCGCTGCCGTGGTGGGCGATCGGCGCCTCGCTGATCGCCGCGAACATCTCCGCCGAACAGATCATCGGCATGTCCGGCTCGGGTTACGCGCTGGGCCTGGCGATCGCGTCCTACGAATGGATGGCGGCGCTGACCCTGCTGATCGTCGGCAAGTATTTCCTGCCGATCTTCCTGCGCAACAACATCACCACGATGCCGCAGTTCCTCGAAGAGCGATACGGTCCGACCATCCGCACGATCATGGCGGTGTTCTGGCTGGGCCTGTACGTGTTCGTGAATCTCACCTCGGTGCTCTGGCTGGGCTCGCTGGCGATCGCGCAGGTCGCGGGTCTCGACCAGATGTGGGCGCTGGTGCTGCTGGCCGCATTCGCGCTGACCTATCAGCTCTATGGCGGCCTCAAGGCGGTGGCGCTCACCGACATCGTGCAGGTGGGGCTGCTGGTGCTCGGGGGTCTGCTGCTGGTCGGCCTGTGTCTGGACCGCATCGGCGGCGACGCCGGCATGCTCGCCGGTTTCCGCGCCCTGCTCGACGCGCACCCGACGCATTTCGAAATGATCCTCTCGCCCGAGAATCCCTTCTACAAGGATCTCCCGGGGCTGAGCGTGCTGATCGGCGGCATGTGGATCATGAACGTGAGCTACTGGGGCTTCAATCAGTACATCATCCAGCGCGCGCTGGCGGCGAAGGACCTCGCCGAGGCGCAGAAGGGCATCGTGTTCGCTGCGTTCCTGAAACTGCTGATGCCGGTGATCGTGGTGTTGCCGGGTCTGGCCGCGCTGATGCTGGCGCCGGGGCTGGAGAAACCCGACCAGGCCTATCCGAGCATGATGGCGCTGCTGCCCGCGGGCGTGCTCGGACTGGTGTTCGCGGCCCTGATCGCCGCGATCATCTCGTCGCTGGCCTCGATGAGCAATTCGGTCTCCACGATCTTCACCCTCGATCTGTACGCACGCGGCGCGCGCGATGCCGATCCGCAGCGTCTGGTGCGGATCGGTCGCATCGTCGCCGCGCTCGCGATCGTGCTCGCGGTGCTGACCGCCAAACCGCTGCTGGGCGGTTTCGATCAGGGCTTCCAGTACATCCAGGAGTACACCGGCTTCTTCACGCCCGGCATCGTGGTGATCTTCTTGCTCGGCCTGTTCTCGAAGCGCGCCAACGAGGCCGGCGCGATCGCCGCCGCGGTCGTTTCGCTGATCGTGCCCGCCCGCGGGAACGCCAATCGCATCAGCACCGACGGCGTGAGCTACCGTACCGATACATCGTTCAACGCCGGCGCGTTCGGGGTGACCGCGATCCTGATCGCGCTGTACGCAGCGTTCTGGTGATCGGCCGGCGGCGACGCGTCCGCGCGTCGCCGCCGCATCGCCGTGCCGTCGCACGGCACCGGCGCGGCGATGCGACGCTCAGCCGGCCTGCGGTGCAGGTCCGGTCGAGTCGCGCAGCATCAGCTCGTACGGCATCTGCAGCATGCGTCCGGCGCCGTCTTCGCGGATTTCCAGCAGCAGCTGCTCCGCGGCGATCCGGCCCATGTCCCGGCTGGGCTGGCGGATGGTGCTCAGCGACGGCCACAACTGGCGCGCCATCGGCAGGTCGTCGAAGCCGAACACCGAAAGGTCCTGCGGAATGCGCAGCCCGCGGCGGCCGGCGGCATGCATGACGCCG